>CAIQLE010000329.1 GCA_903872555.1 uncultured bacterium | reverse complement strand
CCGGCCGGCCTGTTCGGGAAGGAGTCCTAGATGAACAGGATGATCTGGACCGTCCTGATCGCCCTCGGCCTGCTGGCGCCCTTTGTCGTCTACCCGGTCATCATGATGAAGCTGCTCTGTTTCGCGCTCTTTGCCTGCGCCTTCAATCTGCTGATCGGCTTTACCGGTTTGCTGTCGTTTGGGCATGCGGCTTTCTTTGGTGGTGCTTCTTATATTGCCGGTCATGCTTTGAAAGTATGGGACGTGCCATTTGAAATCGGCCTGATCCTGGGCACGGCTTTCGCTGCCCTGATGGGTTTTGTGATGGGTGGGATTGCGATTCGTCGTCAGGGTATTTATTTCACCATGATCACGCTGGCACTGGCACAGATGCTGTTCTTCGTTTTTCTGCAAATGCCTTTCACGGGTGGCGAAGACGGTTTGCAGTCGATACCGCGCGGCACCTTGTTCGGCCTGCTGGATCTGAAAAATGATCTGACGATGTATTACGTGGTGTTGGGTATTGTGATCGCAGCCTTCCTGCTGATTGCACGCATCATTCATTCGCCTTTTGGTCAGGTTCTGAAAGCCGTGCGCGAGAATGAGGCGCGCGCAACTTCGCTGGGCTACGACGTGGACCGTTACAAACTGATGGCTTTTGTTTTGTCAGCTGCGCTGGCCGGTCTGGCCGGTTCAACCAAGGCGATCGTGCTGGGCTTTGGCACGCTGACCGATGTGCACTGGTCGATGTCAGGTCTGGTGGTACTGATGACCCTGGTCGGTGGTATGGGTACTTTCTTTGGCCCGGTACTGGGTGCCATCATCATCATTGCACTGGAAAACAAACTGGGTGATCTGGGTACCTGGCTGGCAGGTGTCACCTCGATCGAATGGTTTAACACCATAGGTGAATCAGTGACTATGGTGACGGGCCTGATTTTTGTGATCTGTGTGCTGGCTTTCCGGCGCGGGATTATTGGTGAGCTGGTGGCGAGACTGCGCTAGTGATATGAAAGAAATAAGTAATACCAGCAACATAAGAAATTTAAGCATCATAAAAAATTTAAGCACTATAAAAAACTTAAACTAAGGACTGTTGTATGAGCCATCCGCAATTTCACTGGGAAGACCCGTTTCTGCTGGATCAGCAACTGACTGCAGAAGAGCGCATGGTGCGCGATGCAGCAGCTGATTACGCTCAGAAAAAACTGATGCCGCGCGTGCTGGAAGCCTTCCGTCATGAAAAAACTGATCTGGCGATGTTTCGCGAGATGGGTGAGCTGGGTCTGTTTGGCCCCAACCTGCCGACCGAGTACGGTGGTGCCGGCCTGAATTACGTCAGCTATGGTTTGATCGCGCGTGAAATCGAGCGTGTCGATTCCGGTTTCCGTTCCGTGATGAGCGTACAAAGTTCACTGGTGATGGTGCCTATTTTTGAATTTGGCAGCGAAGCACAGAAACAAAAATATTTGCCCAAGCTGGCCACTGGCGAATGGATAGGTTGCTTTGGTCTGACTGAACCGAATCATGGTTCCGATCCCGGCAGCATGGAGACACGTGCCAAGAGTGTCGATGGCGGCTATCAGCTGAGCGGCGCCAAGATGTGGATCACGAACAGTCCTATCGCCGATGTGTTTGTCATCTGGGCCAAAGATGATGCCGGTGATATCCGTGGCTTCATTCTGGAAAAAGGCTGGAAGGGATTGTCCACGCCTAAGATACAGAGCAAGGTCGGCATGCGTGCCTCAACCACGGGTGAAGTGGTGATGGACAGTGTGTTCGTGCCGGCAGAAAACATGCTGCCGAATGTGCGTGGTTTAAAAGGTCCGTTTACCTGTCTTAACTCAGCACGCTAGGGGATAGCCTGGGGTGCCATGGGCGCGGCAGCGTTTTGCTGGCATACCGCCCGTCAGTACACCTTGGATAGACATCAGTTTGGTCGCCCACTGGCTG
>CAIQLE010000328.1 GCA_903872555.1 uncultured bacterium | reverse complement strand
TTGCTTTGTTGGGTTTTGTGATGTGCTTGTACGGCGCAAAATTGAGTGGTACGCGCAGGCACTGGCCCTGGTTTGTCGCCGGCCTGAGTCTCATGCTGGTAGGATTTTTTGTAAATTCAGTCATCAATATCTGGGCGATTCATTTCAACCGCAATGAAATCATGGCCTACCGGCCTTATCTGCCTGTGTATTACCCCATTGAATTAGATGCCCGAGCCGAAGCCATTAGCGCCAGCTGGCCTGCCGTTTTTCCGGCCGCGCGTGGCACCTCCGACAAGCTCGATAGCAAGGCTGCAGGCATCGTCACCTATCCATTGGCACAGCCCCAGTGTCAGCCTGCTGCGCAAGCGCCGAATATTCTGATGATTGTGCTGGAAAGCTGGCAGGCCTATGCCATGAATGCAAAAGTAACGCCGAATATGGCGCGTTATGCTGAGAGCAGTACCCGCTTTAATCAACATGTCTCCAGTGGCGCCGCAACAGTGCCGGGCCTGTTTGGTTTGATGTATGGCTTACACCCGAATTATTTTTATCTGCTCAGGTCTTCATCGAATAGCTATCCCAGTGTATTCACTGAGACCTTGTATCAGCAAGGGTATAGAGAACGCGTTTTCACTTCCAGTAATCTGGATGGCTTTTCTTTGCGCAGTTTGTTTTTTCCGCGCGTGACGCAAGAAGATTTTGTCGATCATCTTCCTGATCATGTGCTGGTCGATCGTTACATCGCCAGTCTTCAGGCAAGCCCTAAAGAGCAGCCACGCTTTGATTTTTTATTCCTGACCTCATCGCATGCTTCTTATAACTACCCCGCTGAGTATGCGCACTTTATGCCTTTGCCTGCAGTCGAAGGTGGCTACGCGCTCGACAGACAGGCGGATGTCAAACCTTATAAGAATGATTACTACAATAGTTTGTTCTATCTCGATTCGCTCATTGCTAAATTACTCGCAGCAGCAGAAAAACAGGGGAAGCTGAAAAATACCTGGGTCGTTATTACGGGCGACCATGCCGAAGAATTCAATGAAAATGGTCTGGGCTACTGGGGGCATGGCAGTAATTTCACGCGCTGGCAGACGCAGACACCCCTGATCGTTCATGCGCCTGGTCAGCATGCGGGTAAAGTGGAATCAAAATTATCTCTGCATCAGGATGTGGTTCCGACACTGATGAAAGAGGCACTTGGATGCTCATCACCTGCCACCGATTACAGTCATGGCGCGAATCTTTTCAGTCTGCCAGAAAAACGCAACACCGTTATGGCTTCGTATATGTCAAATGCCTATCTGGTGAATGGCACTGTCATCGACAAATCTGTAAATAAGAAATATGACTGGAGCGACATGCAAAAAACTTACGCGCCAGTTGATATGAATGCAGTGCGTGAAATGATGTCTGAGGAACGTCGTTTTATTTCTGCTGCGCCTTAATAATCACAATTCAATTATAATTAATAGATCATTAAGATTTATATACTATTTCCCGTAAGGCTATGCGATTGATGGGCTCCCTCCAGTCTGTTTTTAAGTCCGCCTGCCGATTTGTGTTGCTGCTGATTGCTGTTTGTATGTTGCCGCCTGCTCTGGCAGATACAGTCAAAGACACAGTGAAAGATGCAGTCAATGAGCCATCCGCAGATCAGTGGTTGTTCAATATCTCTCCCTTTACCCAGCACTATCATCCTAAGCCTGAGCACAAGTATGTCTGGCTGGTCGGCATAGAAAAAGAAAGCACGGACAAAAGTCTGATGGGTCTGGCGTATTTCAGTAATTCTTTTGGTCAGGACTGCGTCTACATCTATCCCTGGGGACAGCTCTATCCCAATTTATGGGGCTATGAACGTCTGACAGGTAAATGGTCTGCCGGTGTGATTTATGGCTATACAGGCCAATATGAAAACAAAGTACCCTTGAATTACAAGGGCTATTCAGTCGGCTTTATCCCGGGACTGAGCTGGCGGCTGGATGGCGGCAATGAACTGCAGATGAATCTGGTGGGCGGTGCCGGGTTCATGTTTCAGGCATCCTTTCCTATCAGTGTTCGGTAATCATCGTGAAACACAAATGTTTTAGCATAGGGCAACTTATATTGTCTGAATGCGCCCTGTGCCTCGCCAACCACCCCTGCCGATATTCTGGTTAAGCCTGTTGTTCGTTGCTTGTCTGGCCATGTTGCGGCCAGATACAGGCATGGCTCTGCCTTCGGCTCTCCCTTCGGCTCTCCCATCCTCTTCGGCCTTTTTCGGGGCTGGCAGTTTCAATAAAATAGATGGTGGTGATATTCCTATGCCGGCCAATACGCCACAGGCCCATGCGAGCAATCTCTTGTCGCTTTCGGCGCAACATTCAGCCAGCCTTGCTGTTTTCTGGTTTGCCGGTGAAGTCGAAGGCGCACCCGATGTGCGGATTGCCTTCAGTCGCTTTGATCGTAGTGCTCAGCAATGGTCGTCTGCGCAATGTGTGGTGGATAGGCATGTGCTTGCTCAGCAATTAGGTTTTGCTGTGCGACGACTCGGCAATCCTGTGGCCTGGATGGATGCCAATGACAGGCTGCACTTGTTCGTCGTTGCCACAGGACTCGGTGGCTGGGCAGCAGCGCGTATCGTGCATCTTGAGCAGCAAGGTAATCCCTATGAATTAGAGCAAATAAAATTTAAAGCGCGTGCTGTGCTGCCTATGTCATGGTTGTGGAATACCAGCTATCTGGTTAGAAACGCACCGCTTGCACTGGCGGATGGTGGCATGATGTTGCCCCTGTATTTTGAGCTGGGCGCAAAATATCCAGCGCTGGCTCGCTTTTCCCGCGAGGGTGAATTCACTGGCATGACCCGTATTTCAGCCAGGCGTAATCTGCTGCAACCAGCCATCGTGCCCGTTAGCGATGTGCACTGGCTGGCCTACAT
>CAIQLE010000327.1 GCA_903872555.1 uncultured bacterium | reverse complement strand
ATTGCCTGTGCGTTGGCAGACAGTTTTTGTGATTGCGAATGCAGCTGCATGGTTTCGCGATACAGCCCTATCCAGCGGCGCTTGAAATTACCCTGCATGCCCATCGCTTTCACCACTTCGGCATTGCGCAGTTTGCCGGCGAGATAGGCAATCGATTTACCGTCACTGCGCATGGCCTGATCCAGACTTTTGCTGGTCAGCCGGTGGTTGGCTAAGGCCAATCCGCCCAGCAGCAGCGTGAAGACTAAACCGAACAGACCCAGCAGGGGATGCATGAAATACAGCACTGCAAGATAGATGGGGGTCCAGGGCAAATCAAGCAAGGCGATCATGCCATTCCCGGTCAGGAATTGGCGCAGACGTGTCAGTGCCGAGAAATTGCCAGCATTATCAGCACGCGGCTTATCCAGATTGGCGGCAAAGCTCGCTAAAAAAATGCGTGAATTCAGTTGCTCGTCAAATCGCACGCCGGCTCTCACTAAAAGTCGGCTACGTATCCATTCTGCGAAAGCCATAACTCCTATGAACAGAGCAGTAATCAGACTGAGTGAAATCAGCGTGAATTCATTCTGACTCAGCATGACTCTATCGAACACCTGCAGCATGTAGAGTGTAGGCGACAGTGTCAGCAGATTAGCGACCAGGCTGAATACAACCACCCAGAAAAACTCTTTGCGAAAAGAACGCAAGATGCCCAACAAGGACTGAGGCGGCATGAGTGTGTTGTACATCAGACTGCACCTGCCACCAGTTGAGGTGCGCTCTCCGCAGTGTTTTGCGCAGCGGATTTTCGTAAGGCGTTCAGTACATCATCACGCGGTCCGAATGCGGCGACCTGACCATCTCGTATCATCAATAATTTATCGGCCGCGGGCAAAACGCTGGTGCGATGGGTAATGACGATGGTGGTACATTTTTTTTCTTTCAGTCTCATGAGTGTATTCATGAGCGCCTGCTCGCCCGCTTCATCCAGACTGGAATTGGGTTCGTCCAGCAGTATGAAACGCGGATTGCCGTAGATCGCTCTGGCCAGTCCTACGCGCTGGCGCTGTCCACCCGAGAGATTGGCACCATCTTCACCTATGCGTGTATCAAAGCCCTGCGGCAGACTCTCTGCCATGGCACTCAGTCCGACTAATTCTGTCGCAGCGCGTACCTGTTCCATGTCGATGTCACCAAAGCGCGCAATGTTTTCTGCCAGCGTGCCTTCGAACAGTTCAACATTCTGAGGCAGATAACCCAGATGTGGACCTAATTCAGATTTGGTCCATGCATGAATATCCGCACTGTCCAGCCTGACTTTTCCTGACAAGGCTGGCCATATCCCCATCAGCAGGCGTGCCAGCGTGGTTTTGCCGGAGGCAGACGGGCCGATGATCATCAGCGTCTCGCCGGGTGCCAGACCAAAATTTATACCGCGCAGTATGGGCAAATTGCTGCCGGGCGCACCCGCCACCAGTGCCTCAACGGATAGCCGGCCTTCGGGCGCAGGCAGAGGCATGGCGTTGCGCTGCTGTGGTGCCATCTCAAGCATGGTGTCTAGTCTGCGGTAGGCGTCACGCGTATTGACGATCAGCCGCCATTGGGCGATCACTTGCACCAGTGGCGTCAGCACCCGACCGCCGAGGGTTGATGCAACAATCATCATGCCGCCGCCACCGAGCAACATGCCTTTGACAGTCAGCCAGCAAGACACGCCCAAAATCATAGAGCTTTGCATGGTCTGTATGAATTTTGAGGCGGCGCTATTGGTGCCTGCCGTATCGGAAGCTTTCGCCTGCATGGCGAGAAAATGACGCTGACGTGCCAGCCAGATTTTATAAATGGGGAGCTTGAACCCCATAGAGGAAATGACCTGAGAATTGCGCAAGACGCCGCTGGCATAGCCCTGTGCAGAAATAGCGGCCTGATTGGCTTCGGTCAAGGCAGGCATAGTTTTTTTCTCAGTGCTGTAACCAATCACCACTTGCACGACGGCCCCTACCAGTGACATCACACCTAACCACGGGCTGATGAGTGAGACCAGTGCAAGAAAAATCAGGGAGGAGGGCAGATCCATCATGGCCGTAACAGCAGAGGAGGCGCTGAATTCACGCAGCGTGCGTAAATCTGACAAGGCCTGCGTAGTCGCCATGCCATGGCGCAGGCTGGCTTCAAAGGCTGCATCATGCAGGGTCGCTCTGAGCGCCTCGTCTATGCGCCAGCCTGCTTGCTGTAACAGGCGGCCGCGCACCACCTCCAGCACTTCCATCAGCAGGTAGACACCCATCACGCAGACCAGTAAGGCAATCAAGGTTGTGGTGCTGCGACTGTTGACGACCCTGTCATAGACTTGCATCATAAAAATCGTCGGCGCCAGCACCAGCAAACTGGTGATGAAGCTAAAACCTATGGCTTGTCGGTAGATGTCTGACTGCGCATAGATGGTCGCTTTGAGCAGGGAGGCTTGCTTGCCCTGAAATCCGGCCGGCATAGCTTTCATACAGCCAGCCTCATCTGATCCGATGGCTCATGGCTGATCAGTTCCTGACTTACTTTAAGAACGAAGCGGCGCGCAGGCATGATGTTTTGCAGTGCTATGAGTCATGGAAAGGTCAAAAAGCATGTCATTGCTGACATGCAACATATAGAAGCATACCTGATTGTCTGCGCCGGACAAGGCTGTCAGGACCCACTTGATATCGGCTTGGGGTGGGCAGGATGAAGGGCTGGTGGAAGAAATCAGCGGTTTTTCTGGAAATGGGTGTTGATGCTTTCTATATCTTCCAGTCTGAGCAGGCCGCCGGCCTGTTTGAGTTTTAAAAAAGCCAACAAATAGCCATAGCGAGCGGCAGCCAGATCGCGCCGGGTTGTAAACAACTGCTGATAGGCATTCAGCACGTCGAGATTCACGCGCTGCCCGCCTATGACGCTTTTACGTGTTGCTTCAACCAGCGCCAGCGCAGACTCTTCAGCCTTGCGCATGGCATGAATACGCAGCAGGCTGCTTTGAACCAGATTGAATTGCTTGCGAACTTCCACCTGAGTTTTTTGTATATTGCTCTGTAATTCGGCGCGTGCCGAGCCGAGTTTTTCTACCGCCTGACGTGTCTGTGCATTGACACTGCCACCGCTGTACAGGGGCACGCCCAGTTGTATGCCTATGGTGTTGATATTGGTATCGACATTTTTGTACAGTAGGGATTCAGACTGATTGCGGTTCATGGAGGCGACCAGATCCAGTCTCGGCATATGACCGGCCTGATTACGAACCACTTCTTGCTCAGAAAATTCGACCAGGAAGCGTTGCGCCTGAATATCGGCATTCGCATCTAGCGCCAGTTTTTCCCATTCACTGAGTTGCGCGGGATTCAGCGTCAGCGCTTTGTATTCAATATCCAGCGTATCCAACAGGCCGGGGTCAGTTCCTATCATGGCTGCGAGCGCATCGCGGGCATTGCTGACGGCATCCTGCGCCTCTACTACCTGAGCTTGCGCCATTTCATAGCGCGCCTGCGTTTCCAGCATATCGGTTTTGGTGCCCGCGCCTTTCGAGAAAGAGCGCTCATTCGAGAGCCGGTTTTCTTCTAATGCATCTCTCTGGGCGATCGCCAGCTGCAGCTGATCTTCATTTTGAAGGCTGGTCAGATAGGCCGTCACCAGTCGGTTGATCAGGTCCTGAACGCTGGAAGAAAATTTTGCATCGCTATAGTTCGCCTGCGAATTACCCTGACGGTAGCGCGCCATGGCATCCATGCTGTACAAAGGCTGGCGGAATGACAGCGACAGAACCTTACTGTCATAGCTGACCGGACTGCTGGTCTGAGACTGACTAGTCGTTGTGTCACCGCGGTTCTGGCCATAGTTGTATGACAGGCTCAGATTCGGCAGCAGGTTGGACAATCCTAAGGCTTGAGACTCTTGCCCGGCTTTTTGATCGTGAATGGCACCCTGAAAGCCGGGGTCATGACGCAAGGCCAACTGATAAGCTTCAACCAGACTGATGGCGCTGGCTGGCTGTGCGAATACGAAGAGTGAAGCACTGAGACAGCCGCAGAATAGTCGCGCTGCAAATTTTGGCGGGCTCAGCTTGGAGGGAAATGGTTTGAACTTGTTTGGCACAGGTTTTGTATAAGCAGGCATTTGCTTTGATCGGGCTTTGCGGCCTTCGAATCAAGGCAATGAATTTCAGCGAAGCTGAAGAATAGTTGATTTGCGTAAATACTACACCGATATTTTCTCGGCCATGCGTGGCATAGCCCTAAGCTGGCAGCTCAGTTCATCGGGTGGGGGGGATGGGAAGGTAAAAAACAAAGGCCAGCCCGGACGTATGAGGGCCTTTGTTTTTTGATTTTAAATTTACAAGAATTTCAGCTTCAGATTTGCACCCGTGTTCCCAGTTCGATAACGCAGTTGCTGGGCAGCCTGAAGAAGTCAGCCACATTGCCTGCATTGCGTGACATGAGTGAGAACAGCGCCTCGCGCCATTGCGCCATGCCACCGTTCTTGGTCGGGATCACGATCTCCCGGCTCAGGAAATACGAGGTTTCAAACAAATTGATTTCCAGTCCGTAGTTGCTGCATTGTTCCAGCGCCTTAGGGATATCGAGACTGTCTTTGAATCCGTAATTCACCTGTACCCGCCAGAAACCCGGAGCCAGCGGAGTGACGTTCAGCCTGCTGTGTTCATCTATCCATGGCACATCGTGAAAGACGACATTCATGATCAGGTTATTCCTGTGCAGCACGTGGTTGTGCTTGATATTGTGCAGCAGCGCCTGTGGCACCGTGTCCGGGTTGGCGACAGCGTAGACAGCGCTACGTTCTGCCCGGTTGATGCCATTCTGAGCCAGGGCGGTAATGAAAGGTAGCAGATCAGGATCTTCACGACGTATGCTTTCGATCAGAATTTCCCGTCCGCGTCGCCAGGTTGACATGTAGATGAAGATAGCCACACCGGCTGCCAGCGGAAACCAGCCGCCTTCCATGAATTTTATGGAGCAGGAGGCCACGAGAACTGCGTCCAGCAACAAAAATAAGCCAGTCACGCCCAATGCAAGAGGCAAGGGATAGTTCCAGCCATGCCGGATCACAAAAAAGGTCAGCAGGGTCGTAATCAGCATGGTCATGGTCACGGCGATGCCATAGGCCGAAGCCAGTGCGGTAGAACTGCCGAAACCAAATACGGCTAGCAAGACCACGATCAGCAACAGCCAGTTCACCTGCGGGATGTAGATTTGCCCCATCTCCTTGGCCGAGGTGTATTGAATTTCCAGTCGTGGCAGTAAGCCCAGTTGCACCGCCTGCTTAGTCATGGAATAGGCACCGGAGATCACCGCCTGCGATGCAATCACGGTGGCCAAGGTCGCCAGCACCACAGCGGGTATCAGCCAGAATGCCGGAAACAGACGGTAGAAGGGATTGTCAACTGCCGAGGGGTCGCGCATCAGCAAGGCCCCTTGTCCCATGTAGTTGAGCGCGAGGGTAGGCAGCACATAGCCGGCCCAGGCAAACTGTATGGGGCGTTTTCCGAAATGTCCCATGTCGGCATACAGCGCCTCCGCGCCTGTGAAGGCGAGCACGATAGCGCCGATGGCGATGAACACATGCGTGCCTTGTTCGCGCAGGAAGCTGATGGCATACAGGGGATTCAGCGCTGCCAGAATACCGGGTTGCTGAGCGATCTCGACTAGTCCGGTCACGGCCAGCACGCCAAACCATAAAAAAATCACCGGCCCGAACAGACGCCCAACCACTTGTGTCCCATGACGCTGCATGGCGAATAATCCAATCAACACCAGCGCAGAGATAGGCAGCACATAGGGCTTGAGCACAGGGGTGACGACTTCCAGCCCCTCCACCGCGCTCAGCACTGAAATAGCAGGTGTGATCACGCTGTCACCGTAAAACAGAGACGCTCCCATCACACCTGTCAACAGCAGTGCGACGCGCATGCGGGGCGTTTTGCCAGCTGCATTGGCAGCCAGAGCGGTTAGCGCAAGGATGCCGCCTTCTCCGCGATTGTCTGCTCGCAAAATCAGCAGGACATATTTCAGGGTGACGACCATCATCAGACCCCAGAAAATCACGGACACCGCTCCGATGACATGCGCTGCGTCGAGCGCAACTTTGGCCGGGCCGAAAATTTCCTTCATCGTGTACAGCGGGCTGGTGCCTATGTCGCCATAGACCACACCCAGGGCACCCAGCATGAGTGCGCTCAGACTGTCTTTTGCCGTCGTTTTTTCCATGACCCATACCGGTTGTTAGCAAGACTGCACTGTCTTACATGCGGCATTAGGAAAGCATATGGAGGTATTTTTTGTGGTTTTATGCTGCGGTCAGGCGGTAGCCTACGCCGGCTTCGGTCAGCAGATGGCTGGGTTCCAGAGGATTTTTTTCAAGTTTGGCGCGCAGCTGGGCCATATACAGCCGCAGGTAGTGAATATGGTCAATGAATTCCGGACCCCAGACATCGGTCAATAACTGACGATGTGTCATTACCCGTCCGGCATGCTGCACCAGGCGGGCCAGCAATTTGTATTCGGTTGGCGTCAGATGAATAGACTCGCCTGCTTTCTGCACCGATCGCGTCTCGAGATTGATATACAAATCTTCGTGCTGATACACCGTAATGGCAGCTGCCAGTCTGGTTCCCCGGTGCCGCATAGCGACACGTATGCGTGCCAGTAATTCACCGACACTGAAGGGCTTGACGAGATAATCGTCAGCACCTGCATCCAGCAGGCCGATTTTCTCGGTTTCTGCATGGCGTGCAGAGACAATGATGATGGGTATGTTGGAGTGTTGCCTTATATGTGACACCAGACTTGCACCGTCACCATCCGGCAAACCTAAATCCAGCAGCACGATCTCGGGTGGCTTGTGGAGCAACAGGGCCTGCGCTTCAGAGACTGACACGGCCGTGCTGACATCGAAGCCTTCCACGCTGAGTGCAGACTGCATGAACAAGCGGATTTGCTTGTCGTCTTCGACCACGAGTATCCGTAACGTCATAGGTTCACGATTCTGGGTTGCTGAAGATCGATGGGCAGGATCAGATAAAAGCAAGTGCCGCTGGCATTGTCATTGCTCGCTGCATCATGCTGGCGGTCATGGACTTGCAGCTGTCCTTGATGCAGTTCTGCGATGGCGCGACATAAGGCCAGACCCAGACCCATGCCACGTTTCCCCGAGCGGTCACCGCGTACGTAGGGAAGAAACAGGCTATCGCGCTGATGTTCCGGTATACCGGGCCCCTGATCTTCAACACACAGTCGTATGCTGTCATCAAGGGCATGGATCGTGAGCGTGATCGGGCCATCGCTGTATTTCAGGGCATTGTCGAGCAGATTGTCTATCAGCTGAGCCAGCAAGACGGCGTCTGCACGCACAAGGGGCAAATCACTTTGTACGCGGTATTGGATGCGGCGCAAGGGATCGCGTTGTCTTACGCGCGTCAACACAGTGCCAGTGATTTCTTCGAGTGATTCCCAGGATCGGCTGGGCTCGCCCAATTGGCTGGACAAGCGCACCAGTTGCAGTGTGTTGTCCGTCACGCGGGTGAGATAGTTGGCTTCAGCAATGGTGCTGTCCAGTAAACGGTCTTGTTCGGCCGGGGGCAGTTTGTCACGCTGGGTGCGGAGTGAGGAAGCAGCGCCGACAATAGTCGCCAGAGGGGTTCTCAGATCATGTGAAATAGCCGCCAGCAAAGTGCTTTGTACCTGTTGTCTGTGCGCCTCTTCGCGAGCGGCCAGCATGGAGCTGCTGAGTGCAATGCGCCAGGCTGCCTGCCCCGTCAGTGCGGCCAGTGCCTGAGCGTGCTCAAGGCCGCCCTTGTCATCCGCAACTGCCGGGCCGACACAGGCAGCGCCAAACAAGCGGCTGTTAGACATAATCGGCAGATACCATGCCTCGAGATTGGGCCAGCGCCCCGTACCCGGGCCCAATGGTGCAGCCTCTTTGATACATTGCTGCATACCATGCCTGATCTGCTCGCTGACGATATCGCCGAATTGAATCGACTCTGCTGAGTTATCCAGTGCCAAAAACAGCGAGCCGGTAAAGCCGGCACTGAACGCCTTATGTGCACGCGTTTGTATGTCAGCCAGTGTGGCGCTGTCTGCCAGCTCGGTTGCCAGTAACTGCAATTGACGGGCGCGCTGTTCATTCAGGTGGGCAGTGATGGTTTCTTTGCGCAGGCGTGTGGCAAGGCTGCTGGTGACCAGCGCCACGATCAGCATCACGCCCAGGGCGATTAAATGCTCCTGATGGGCGATCTCAAAAGTCCAGCGCGGCGGTACAAAAAAATAATTCAGTGCAGCGACGGCGGCGATCGCGCAAAAGGAGGACTCGATGGTGTCAAATTTATAGGCAGCGACCACAACCGCCAGTACGTAGACCATGGCCTGACTGGTCAGGCTGACATAGGGGTCGAGCAGAAAATTAATTGCTGTCGACAGGCCCAGCAGCAGGACAACGGTCAGCCATCTGCGGCACAGTGAATTCATCGTCATTTTGCGTGGCAGAGAGCGTTCATGATGAAAGCCTAGCATTCCGAGTGCGGGCTTGTCTGAGAAATATGGTTATGATGCGCCAGACCGGTGTTTACCTTGTGCTGATTTTTCTGGGTGTAGAGATGAAAAGAGTGGTTGATGTCGTGCTTGCTGGCTTGCTGATTTTACTGGCCTTACCCTGGTGTCTGCTGATTGCGCTTTGTATTGTTCTGGATTCGCGTGGACCGGTCCTGACCCGTCCGCATCGTGTGGGACGCAACGGGCGCATGGTCAAGGTTTTTGAATTCCGCACAGCCAATGCTGATCCGGATGCCATGGAAACCGTTGCGGGCTGTCATGGTGAGGAAGTCACCCGAGCCGGGGCAATCTTGAGAAAACTCGGTGTGGCGCGCTGGCCTTTGCTGATCAATGTCTTGCGCGGTGATTTATCAGTCGTCGGGCCGCGTGCAGAGCTGCCGCGTTATGTAGGCTGTTATCCCACCGATATGCGCAAAATCATTTTGTCGATTAAGCCCGGTCTGGTGGACCTCGCTGCGATTGAATTTCGGGATGAAAAAAATATGCTGGCAGATCTGGAAGCCGAAGAGCTTGAAACGACGTATGTCGACCAGGTACTGCCCATCAAGCTTGATTATGCCCGCCGTTATGTGGAGAACCGGGGTTTTTGGCTTGATCTGCGCATACTGCTGCTCTGGCTGTTGACGCCGCTGCGACTTGCGAGATAAAAAACAAAGCCACCCGCGAAGGTGGCTTTGTTTATGAGTCCTGTCTATGTGCGGTGATCTTGTCAGGCCGCCTTGATCAGAAACTGAGCTTTGTCGCGGCCGGCCATCCATTTCGGTGGTTTGCCGCGGCCACTCCAGGTTTCGCCGGTGGTCGTGTTTCTGTATTTCGGGGCTACCGGACGGCGCACATGGGACATGGGCTTGCGCTTACCTAAGCCCAGATCATCGGCGGTGAGTCCGTATTCCTTCATCTTGGAGTGAATTTCTGCGATGGCATTCGCCAATTCATTTTTTCTGGCGTGATCGGCTTCTTTTTGAAGTTTCTCAATCTGGTTTTGCAATTCCTTGTAAGTCGTCATGTCATTCCCCCGCTCAGTTAAGTTTCCAAAGACCAGCAATGGTTTGCTTCATCACTCGCACTTATATTATAGGCAAGTGATTATCATAAAGGCATTATTTTGGGTGTAAATTATCAAAAATAAGTCAATTAATCCAAGTAATTGATTCGTATGGATATTCGTTAAACAGTTTTAATGGATGGAAATATTTTCTACGCCGTCGGCAGGTATTTAATCTGTCCAGCTACGGGTTTATTGCACTGTCAGTCGCGATTAAAGTGGCAATAGCCGCATTTTTTCATTGCGGCGGCTAAATGCTTTTGATTTTCGTTGGAAGTAATGCGAATTGATTATGCGGACGGTGCAATTCGTTTAAGAAAGTCCGGCCTCAGGTCTTATTGGCGGGGGTTTTTGTCGGTATGGAGTTCCAGCATGGCCTGCTCAATCTGACCTGCGCAAAGCAGAGCAATGACCGACAAAGATTTTTCTATGGACTGATCAATCAGGGATTGTTCTTCCTTGCGCGGGCGGTGCAGCACAAAATCCACCACAGGCTGCTGTAAGCCCATTTCACGCGGATGGCCTATACCCAGACGCAGACGCCAGTAATCCTGAGTGCCAAGCGCCGCTGTAATGTCCTTGAGTCCATTATGTCCGCCGGAGGAGCCACCCTTTTTAAGCTTGGCCGTGCCGGGCGGCAGATCAAGCTCGTCATGCACGACTAAAATTTCATCCGGATTGATTTTATAGAAGCGGGCAATCGCACCGACAGCCTGACCGGAGCGGTTCATGAAAGTCTGGGGTTGCAGCAGCCAGACTTCATTGCCCGAGACACGGATTTTTGCGGCCAGCGCATGGAAGCGTGTTTCCCGCTTCAGATCGCCATGGGCGAGCTGGTCGACCAGCCAGAAGCCGGCATTGTGCCGGGTCTGTTCATAGTCAGCACCGGGATTACCGAGACCGACAATCAGGCGTATAGGTGCGCTGGGCATGGTGCTGGTCTGAAAGAGACGGGTGAATAAAAAAACAGATTATCTGATCAATACTGAGACCGCAAAAAAGCCCGTCACGAGGACGGGCTTTTTTTTGAAGCAAGAGCAATTATTTCTTTTCTTCTGCAGCAGCATCTTCGGTCGCATCAGCCTTCGCGCCGCGTGGAATCGTTGCGGTAGCGATGGTTGGATTGTCCTTGGCATGCACAGCAGCGACGCCGGCAGGCAGCTTCAGATCGGCTACGTGGAATGATGCGCCATCTTGCATGGTCGACAGATCGACTTCGATGAACTCAGGCAGATCTTTCGGCAGGCAGCTGACATCCAGCTCGTTCATCACGTGGCTGATTACGCCACCAGACAGTTTCACGACCGGCGCGATATCTGCGTTCACGAAGTGCAGAGGCACTTTGACGTGGATCTTCTGGTTCGGGTCAACGCGCTGGAAATCAGCATGCAGCACCAGTTGTTTGAACGCGTGTACCTGGAAGTCGCGCAGCAGTACTTTCTCTGCCTTGCCGTCAATTTCCATGTCCAGAATTGAGGAATGAAAAGCTTCTTTTTTCAGCGCGTGATACAGCGCATTGTGATCGAGCGAAATATTCATTGGTGCGCTGGTGCCGCCGTAAATGATACCGGGGGTGTGACCAGCTCTGCGCAGGCGGCGGCTCGCTCCGGACCCCTGCTCAGTGCGTGCAAATGCGATAACTTTCATGTGTTGCTCCTGTTATGGGCTTGCGCCCTTCAATAAGATCCCCCGCGACCAGAGGATCTGAAAAAGAAACGATGCTGATGCATCGTTTCACTACTTAACTGTTCGCTTCGTCCTCGGCAAACAAAGACATCACGGAATCACCTTTGCTGATGCGGCGTATGGTTTCTGCCAGCAGTGAAGCGCAGGTCAGCTGACGAATTTTTTTGCACGCTTTAGCGGCATCGCTGAGCGGTATGGTGTCAGTCACTACCAGCTCATCGAGTGGGGAATTGGCGATACGATCAATCGCAGGACCCGACAGTACGGGGTGCGTGCAATAGGCAATCACTTTTTTAGCGCCACGTTCCTTCAATACTTCAGCCGCTTTGGTCAATGTACCTGCGGTATCCACCATGTCGTCCATGATGACGCAGTTGCGGCCTTCGACTTCACCAATGATGTTCATGACTTCCGACACATTCGCCTTGGGGCGACGCTTGTCGATAATAGCCAGATCACAATTGAGTCGTTTTGCCAGAGCACGTGCACGAACCACACCGCCCACATCAGGTGACACCACCAGCAGATCGTCGTACTTCTTTTCGACCAGATCAGTCAGCAGTACCGGCGAAGCATAAATATTATCAACAGGGATATCGAAGAAACCCTGAATCTGGTCTGCATGCAGATCCATGATCAGAACGCGCTCGACACCTGCCTCTTGCAGCATATTGGCGACCACTTTGGCCGAGATGGCTACGCGAGCAGAGCGCGGGCGGCGATCCTGACGGGCATAACCGTAATACGGCAGCACCGCAGTGATACGACCGGCTGAGGAGCGCTTAAGTGCATCGACCATCAACATGATTTCCATCAGGTTGTCATTGGTCGGCGCGCAAGTGGACTGCAGAACGAAGACATCCTTACCGCGGACGTTTTCATTAATCTCAACCACGATCTCGCCATCCGAGAAGCGCGACACCACCGCCTTACCCAGCGGGATGCCCAATTGCTTGGCAACGCCGGCGGCGAGTTCCGGGATGGCACTCCCGGTAAAAACCATCAGGTTCTCGTGGACCATGTGATCCCTGCTTCTCTTATAAGTTTGAAAAGCCGCCAGCGCTTATGTGCGTTGGCGGCTTTTAGAATGTGTTGCTCTTTTTTTATCAGGCCCAGGCTCAGCGTGCAGCCTTCAGGCTAATTAATGGCAGGGGAACAAGGAGTCGAACCTTGGAATGCTGGAATCAAAATCCAGTGCCTTAACCAACTTGGCGATTCCCCTACACAACCGTTTGTCCGGCTTATCAGCCGAACGAATTCTGTTTACGATGGCAGCAGATGGGCCAGAGGGTGAGCATCCAGCGTCCTGCTTTTCCATGCGCGCCACACTGGGGGCACGCTCAGAAGCACAGCGTCTGCCTCAGATTCAGAGGCAAATGCAGCAAATACACAGGCTCCGGAGCCAGTCATCCGTGCATCTCCAAAGTCAGACAGCCAATCTAGGGCGTCAGCGACTGCAGGAAAAGCGCGGGAGGCCACCGCTTGCAAATCGTTCTTTCCAAAGCCCGGAAGGCGCTTGGAAAAGTCCGACATTCTGACTGCTTTGGTGTCTCGTGTCAATTCAGCCGCATTGAAAATCAGGGGGGTTGCTACTGCCACGCCGGGGTGTATCACCAGAAAGCAGGCAGGCGGCGTGGGCACAGGCGTCAGTACCTCGCCTATGCCTTCGACAAACGCATTTTGTCCGAGCAGAAAAAAGGGCACATCAGCCCCGAGTTTCAGCCCTGTTTGCATCAGTTCGGTGCGTGTCAGACCGATTTTCCATAAATGATTGAGCACCATCAGCGTCGTAGCAGCATCCGAAGAGCCGCCGCCCAGCCCGCCGCCCATAGGCAATCGTTTATCTATGGCGATGTTCACGCCGGGGACGCTCAGGCCGCGATCGGCTGCAATCGCTTGCAGCAGCAAAGCCGCACGCACAATCAGATCAGCGCTTTCAGGAACACCCTCCACCTGCGTACTGCGCTGAATCAATTCATCATCGCGCAAATCAAAATGCAATTCATCAGCGAAATCTATCAGCTGAAAAACGGACTGCAATAAATGATATCCATCCTCCCGTCGTCCTGTGATGTGCAGAAATAGATTCAGCTTGGCGGGTGCGGGACAGTGATGAAGCGAGCGCATAGGTGGTTCAGTGTTGAGGCAGGTAATCGTCGATCACGATGCGTAAGGCAATGTCACCGCCAGATGCTGTAGCGCGTTCCAGATCAATGCGT
This sequence comes from uncultured bacterium, assembly GCA_903872555.1. Classification (GTDB taxonomy): domain Bacteria; phylum Pseudomonadota; class Gammaproteobacteria; order Burkholderiales; family Burkholderiaceae_D; genus Pernthalerella. The sequence continues at coordinate 4,090 of CAIQLE010000327.1, read as the reverse complement.
TTAGGATAGACCAGCGTTCCGCTTTGCTGCCAGCTGACGTAGCGGCCATTCCAGCCTTCGCTGGAAAAAGTGGCGGCATCCTCTGCAGCCATCGTCTGCAACTGGCCAGAAGCTAAAGGGAGAAAGCCCTGCAGCCAGTAACGCAGACCCTGCGCCGGCAAGGGCCAGCCCAGAAGATCCTGCGTCAGCTCAGCCACATCACTGGCCTGTCGTATGCCTTTGTCAGGCAGCTCCAGCGTGGCCATGCCGGGCATCAGCGTCATCTTCGCTACTGTCTGCCCTAAAGGAGAATACAAAACGATGTTGATCCCTTGCCCATGCTGCTGCCAGCTGAATTTGCCTTGCAGCGATTGCGGCTTGCCCTCTTGTGTGTAGCGCACCGACAGCCGGCCTGAAAGCGTGATATCGCTCTGATAGACGCGCATGCCGCCAGCGACAGGTGGCAGGCTGCTACACCCACCCAGTATCAGCAGAGTGAGCAGAGAAAGGGCGAGTATCAGCTGGCGCATGATGTGGGCGCGATTAGGAAAGATAAGGCAAGCTGCTCAGATCCGGAACTGAATGCTATCCGGTATCAGAGCTTCACCTGTAGTCTTTGCAGCGTATCTTTCAGGGTTTCATTTTTTGGGTTGTTGCTATTCGCATTGCGCCAGAGTTTTTTCGCTTCATCTTCGCGCCCGCGCGTCCACAAAACCTCACCCAGATGCGTGGCGATTTCCGGATCAGCTTTCATTGCATAGGCACGGCGCAAAGTCTCTTCCGCTTTTTCCAGCCGGCCCAGACGAAATTCCACCCAGCCCAGACTATCCAGTATGAAGGCATCGTCCGGTGCCAGTTCAGTCGCTTTTTTGATCAGGTCATAGGCTTCAGGCAGGCGCAGATTACGTTCAGCCAGTGAATAACCGAGCGCGTTGTAAGCGTGCTGATTGGCGGGGGTTATTCTGATGATGCTGCGCAGAGAGCGTTCCATTACGTCGAACTGATGTGCCTTCTCTGCAAGCATTGCATGCTCATAGAGCAGGTCAGGATTGTCCTTATGATTTTCCATCGCCTCTTCGATCAGCTTCATAGCGTCGCTCAGCTGGCCCGCATCGCGCAAGAGCTGCGCTTCAGCCACGATCAGCTTCACGCGTTCGTCATCGCTTTCTACTTCCGCCTGACTGAGCAGAGCGCGCGCCAGACTCAGCTTGCCGCTTTTGGCTTGTAGCTGCGCACGTTTCATCAGTGAACCAAGGTAATTGGTATGGTTGCTGGCATCGACCATCTCCAGCCATTTCAGTGCACCTGCCGTATCGTTGCGGTCTTCGGAAATTTGCGCCAGAACCATCAGAGCCTGAGTCGAATCGCGCTCATTATCCGACTTGCCACCCAGAGATTTGATATAGGCAGAAAGGTAAGTTTCAGCATCTTTCAGATCATTGGTCTGAACCGACAGCAGACCCAATGCATACAGCGCGGTCTGGTCGTTGGGATATTGCTGTATCAGGGTCTGGAACTCTTTCTTGGCTTCGCTCAGTTTGGTCTGATCGAACAGCATGCGTGAATAGGCTATGCGTACATCGCGTGCTTTGGGATTTTTTTGCAGGAAGTCCGCCAGGGATTTTGCAGCCTCGGTTTTATTTTCCGTCACTTGTGCCAGCATCAGCGCTGCCACTTCAGACTTGGGATATTTCGCCAGCGCTTCGCGTGCTTCGCGTAAGGCTGAGGCACGATCGCCACTCACCATGGCTAATTGCGCCAGTGCCAGCTTCGCATCCAGCGTATCGCGATAGGGTTCAATTAACTCTTTGAACAAAGCATTGGCTTTAGTGCGATCAGAAACGCGTGAGAGCTGGCGCTGTACATTCGCGATCACTACAGGCAGCGTGGCCGGAGTGGCCGCTGAAAATTCAGCCGCCAGTTTTTGTTTCGCCTCATCGAAGCGGCCGTTCGCCAGTTGCAGGCTCAGCAGTGTCTGCTCTGCGCCTTCAGAACGCGGTGCCAGTTCATGCCAGACAATCGCGCCTTTGAGCGCTTCGGCCGTGAGCGAACCTGCAATCGCAAATTCAACTGCTCTGCGCGCCAGCCGTGAGTCACCCGAGGAGCGAGCCAGCGAGAGCATGGTCGAATAGGCAGCAAAAGCCTGACCGCGCTGGAACGCCAGCTCTGAAGACAGGTACTTGAACATTAACTCTTCGGACAAGGCCAGTTTGGGAAGATTGTCTGTCGGTAGCCAACTGTCTGCATCCTGGGTGCCCGATGACAGGGGGGCTTCAGGCGCATCAGGGGCGGCCTGAGCCAGGCTCGCTGAGGCAAATAAGGCGGAGAGCGTTAGAATGAACGAAATTTTTTTCAAGGGGCTTTCCAGTGCAGGCGATACGCTCAATTAGCAATTGAGCCGGTGAGCAGGGATTTTACGACGAAAGCCGATTTTCCCGTGTCTCAGCTTCAGCTTGTATTTGACCCGTGTTCGCCTCATGCCTGAATTACCAGAAGTCGAAGTCACGCGCCGCGGCATTGCACCGCATGTTGAGGGTCAGACCGTCACCGGCGTCGTCATGCGGCGCAGCGGCCTGCGCTGGCCATTTCCCTCAGACCTGCCGCAATTGCTGAAAGATCAAGCCATCATCGCGACCGGCCGGCGCGGCAAATATCTCTTGATACATTTTGCGCACGGCAGCCTGATCCTGCATCTGGGCATGTCCGGTCATTTGCGTATCTTGCCGGCCACTCAGCCGCCACAAAAGCATGATCATTTTGATCTCGTGCTGGGTGATCAGCTTATGCGCCTGACGGATCCGCGCCGTTTTGGCGCTGTGCTGTGGCATGGCTCTGAAGAAGGTGAGATAGAAGAACATAGCCTGTTGCGCAGTCTGGGCGTAGAACCGCTGGGCCGCAGTGATCTGGCCCAGATCTTGTTTCAGCAATCACGCAATCGCAGCGCAGCCATCAAGCAGGTTTTACTGGCGGGTGACATTGTGGTCGGTGTCGGCAATATCTACGCCTGCGAAAGTCTGTTCGAAGCCGGTATTCATCCCGCCACCGCAGCGCGCCGCGTTTCGCTGCAGCGCTACACACGACTGGCGGCAGCGATACAGCGCATACTGGCCGCTGCCATCACGCAAGGCGGCAGCAGCCTGCGTGATTTCATCGGTGCCGACGGACAATCCGGTTATTTTCAGCAAAGCTATTTTGTCTATGATCGCGAAGGCGAAGATTGCCGGCAGTGTGGCAATACTGTCCGTCGCATTGTGCAGGGGCAGCGCTCAACGTTTTACTGCGCGCGCTGCCAGCGCTAGGCCCTCATGAAGCGCATCGCCGACAAACATCTCTCCGAGACTGATAAATCTTTTTCTGCCACCCTGATCCAATGGCAGAAACAGCATGGACGTCATCAGCTGCCCTGGCAGCAAACGCGTGATGCCTACCGTATCTGGCTCTCTGAGATCATGCTGCAGCAGACACAGGTGGCGACGGTGATTCCGTATTACGCCCGTTTTCTGGAAAAATTTCCTGATGTGTCTGCGTTGGCCGCAGCGTCCTCGGAAGAAGTGATGTCGCTCTGGGCCGGACTGGGCTATTACACGCGTGCCCGCAATCTGCATCGCTGTGCTCAGACGGTCGTCTCTGAACACGGCGCCTTATTCCCTTCCGATACTGAACAGCTCTCAGCCCTGCCCGGCATAGGCCCGTCGACAGCGGCTGCGATTGCTGCTTTTGCCTATGGTGCGCGGGCCGCGATTTTGGATGGCAATGTGAAACGGGTTTTCTGTCGCGTGTTTGGGATTGAAGGCTTCCCCGGGCAGGCCAGCATAGAGAAAATGCTGTGGCAGCGTGCCTCGTCACTGCTGCCGGACAAAGATATCGAATCCTACACTCAGGGGCTAATGGATCTGGGCGCAACTCTCTGTACGCGCAATCGTCCGCAATGTGCCACCTGCCCTATGCAGGCCCGCTGTGTCGCCTATGCCACCGGACGTACTGCCGAGCTGCCTGTGCGTAAACCCAAGAAACAAGTGCCTGAAAAATCTACCGTGATGCTACTGGTGCAGCATGAAGGAGAGATTTTGCTGGAGCAGCGACCGCCTGAAGGTATCTGGGGCGGTTTGCT
>CAIQLE010000326.1 GCA_903872555.1 uncultured bacterium | reverse complement strand
CCAGCAACATGTTGTAGGACAGCGCAAAAATCATCGTTGTGCCCATCAGGGACATCAGAGAAACACTGGCACCCGAATGAAACACGCGCGGCGCAAGGATCAAGAGCAATGCAAACAGGCTCCACACCAGCCAGCGGCCCAGATTAAGTGGCCGGTAGCGCATGGGGTGCAGTTTATAACTTGTGTTTGTAGGGAGGCTCATGATTCTCTTGTACCCATTAAACCGCGCGGGCGGAAAATCAGCATCAGCACCAGCAAGAGATACGGCATGATGGGTGCCACTTCTGAGAGCGTGATAGACAACAGCCGATACATCACAGCATCAGGTGCAACGCGCAGACCCACGCTTGACAGCGCTCCCAGCAAAGACCAGTCGAGCGCAACTGCAAAGGTCTGTATCATGCCGATCAGCACAGAGGCCAGCAGTGCACCAGCCAGTGAGCCCATGCCGCCGACCACCACCACCACGAAAATAATGCTGCCCACGGTGGCGGCCATCGCCGGTTCAGTGACAAAGGCATTGCCACCGATAACACCTGCGAGTGCGGCCAATCCGCAACCACCGCCGAACACCAGCATAAAGACACGCGGCACATTGTGTCCCAGTGCTTCCGCTGCCTCAGGATGCGTCAGAGCCGCCTGTATCACCAGCCCAATCCGGGTGCGTTTTAACAGCAGATAAATAGCCACCAGCATCAACAGCGCCACCAGCATCATGAAACCCCGATAAATGGGGAAGGACGTGCTGTAGAGCGTGAACAGAGGGCCATCGAGTTCGGGAGGAATGCGGTAAGGCACAGCCGCCCGACCCCAGACCATCTGCACCAGTTCAACGATGACATACGATAGTCCAAAGGTGAACAACAGCTCAGACACATGGCCGTGCTGATGCACCACGCGCAAGCCAAAGCGTTCTACCAGTGCGCCAATCAGACCGACGGCCAGCGGCGCCAGTATCAGCGCCGGCCAGAAGCCCAGCCACTGGCTGATACCAAAGCCAAAATAAGCCCCCACCATATAAAAACTGGCGTGCGCAAAATTGAGCACTCCCATCATGCTGAAGATCAGCGTGAGGCCGGATGAGAGCATGAACAGCAGCAGTCCATAGCTCAATCCATTGAGCAGCGAGATCAGCGTGAATTCCAAGCGCAAAGCTCCGTTCAGCCGTCAGGCGGTTGGCAGTTTGTAATCGCGATAGGTCTCGCGAATTTTATTTTTCAAAATCTTGCCGGTAGCGCCTAAAGGCAGTGCCTCGGCAAACACCACATCATCGGGGGTCCACCATTTGGCGATTTTGCCTTCGTAAAATTGAATCAGTTCTTCTTTGCTCACATCGGCGCCCGGCTTTTTCACGACCACCAGTAATGGACGCTCATCCCATTTGGGGTGCGCCACACCGATACAAGCGGCCTGTAATACCGCCGGGTGAGCCACTGCAATGTTTTCCAGATCAATCGTACCTATCCATTCACCGCCAGACTTGATCACATCCTTACTGCGGTCGGTGATTTGCAAATAGCCTTCGTCATCAATCACCGCAACGTCGCCGGTTGGGAACCAGCCATTTTCTAAAACATCACCGCCTTCGGATTTGAAATAGCCATCAACGACCCATGGACCTTTGACCAGCAGATTGCCGTAGGTTTTTCCATCCCAGGGCAGTTCTTTGCCATCGTCATCCACGATCTTCATATCCACACCGAAAATCGCACGCCCTTGTTTTTCCAGTTTGGCCTGCTTCTGTTCTTCAGGCAGATTTTCATGCTTGGCCAGCAAAGTACAGCTGGTACCCAGCGGCGACATTTCTGTCATACCCCATGCATGCACCACTTCGACACCATAGTCATGGCGCAAGGTTTTCATCATGGCAGGCGGACAAGCCGAGCCACCGATCACGGTGCGCTTGAAGCTGGAAAACGTCAGCTTGTTCTGGCCAACATAGGTCAGTAAGCCCAGCCATACCGTTGGCACACCTGCAGAAAAAGTCACCTTTTCTTGCTCAAACAATTCATACAGCGACTTACCGTCCAAAGCAGGACCAGGGAACACAATCTTGGCGCCGGTCAGCATGACGGAATAAGGCAAGCCCCAGGCATTCACGTGGAACATGGGCACCACAGGCAAGACCACATCACGTGCTGATACATTCAGTGCATCCGGCAAAGCAGAAGCATAGGAATGCAGCAGGGTCGAACGATGCGAATACAGCGCACCCTTGGGATTGCCCGTGGTACCCGAGGTATAGCAAAGGCTGGATGCTGAGTTTTCGTCAAACAGCGGCCATTCATATTGATCCGACTCAGCAGCGATTAATTCTTCGTAGCACATCAGATTAGCAATCTTGCTATCAGCGGGCATGCGATCACGGTCACATAGAGCAATAAAGCCCTTGATGGTCTTGCAATGCGCAGCCACGGCTTCAATCACTGGCAGGAAAGTCATGTCGAACATCAGATACTGATCTTCAGCATGATTGGCAATGTAAGCCACTTGCTCGGGGTGCAAACGTGGATTGATGGTGTGCAATACCGCACCGGAACCGGAGACACCGTAATAGGCTTCCAGATGGCGGTAGCCATTCCAGGCCAGCGTCGCAATACGGTCGCCCATCACCACGCCCAGTTTTTTCAGGGCATTCGCCAGCTGGCGCGAACGGCGATGGCAATCACGGTAGGTATAACGATGAATATCGCCCTCAACACGGCGCGATACGATTTCAGTCGTAGGGTAGTAGCGGTCTGCGTGATGTATCAGGCTAGAAATGAGCAAAGGCTGGCTCATCATGCGGCCCATCAATGGGCTCTGCGGGTACTGCACCATATTGTCTCCTGATTATTTTTATGTACGGCTAATTTATATACGACCGATTTTTGAACAACGAATTTATGTACTGCAATTTTTTAATTGGCAATTCTTGTGCGCCGCTTATCGATCAGTCAATGAATTTCTATCGTGCAGCGCAACAATGCGCTGCACTGCAATAAATTTCGGCGCACTTCAATTGATTCCTTGACGATGATTTCTGCACTATCAGTTGCAGACATT
>CAIQLE010000325.1 GCA_903872555.1 uncultured bacterium | reverse complement strand
GGGATGCTGGCATAGACAGGCAAACCAAACTGTCTTTCTATGACCTCGGGATCTTCTATGCCCGTCTGCAAGGAGCGGCGCAGGAAGGCCATCAACAGACCAAGAAACAAACCCAGAAAAATTGCAATCGCCATGATACGCGGACGGTTAGGACTGACGGGCTGATCCGGTTTTTCCGGGGCATCAACCAGCCTGACATTGCTGGCACGACCCACAGTGATCAACTGCAGCTGCTGAGCCGATGACAGTAAGGCTGAATACAATTCATTATTAACTTTGACATCGCGCGCTAGTCTGACCATTTCCTGTTCTAACACAGGTAATTGCTTGATCTGGCTGGTGGCCTCACGCAGTTCCAGATTCACATCGCGCAGCTGAGCATCAATACCCATCACAGCCGGATGATTGGAGGTGTAGCGTGACAGGAGTTCGCTGCGTTTTTGCTCAAGATCGATTTTTCTTGTTCTTGCTGCTGCCGATCGTTGCAGATTGATGCGACCTTCTTCACCAATATCGATCGTGCCATGAGTATTGCGAAACTGGTTATAGCGCGCTTCAGCCTGTTCTAGTTGCTGTTTCAGCTCAGGCAGGCGCTGGTTCAGGTAAGCGAGTGATTTATCCGCCTCTTCGGTACGGCGGGCACTATTTTGCGACATATACTCACGCCCGATTTCACTCAGCAGCTGATACACACCTTCAGCATCACTGCCTTTCAGTGTGGCTGTCAGTACACCGGACTGTTTGCCTACCTCGGCCACATCCAGCGAGCGCTGCACGGCTTCAATCGAGGCCAGGCGAGAATTACGCACGAGAATAAAACGTGTACCTGCTTCGCCAAGAGCTTCGTCGACCAGTAAGCTGATGCGCCCGAAGCGCGTCGACTCGCTGAGTAATTCTCCCACTCTGCCTTCGAACCAGAGTCCGTTATCACGCTGATTCAAAACATAACGTCCGCCCTGCATCAGGCGTAAATTGAACACTTGATTCTCAAGTAATTCAGGCACTGTAAATTCACTAACCTTGATGGCTTCCTTTCCCCAGGCATAGCCCCATAGATGAGCGAATGAGGGCATGGCTTCTGTCAGGCCGCTGTTGGCTAACCAGTTGCCAATAATAGGGAAACGTTCAGCCTGTGCATCGATATACAAATGTAATTCATCGATAGCACGCGCAATCACCAGGCGTGAACGCAATAGCTCAACTTCCGCTGCAGCCGGTGTTTTGTAATCAATCATGGACCCAGCTTCACCCAGAATGTTCTTGGGTTCGCGCTGCCCTTTTTCTTCGACATGCACCATCAGGCTGGCTTCATACACAGGCCGGGCAGCTAATGCGTACACAGCCGCTGCCAGCGTGACGAGTAAGGCCACACCACAGATCAGCCAGCGCTGATCTGATATCAGATGCAGATAAGCGAGCAAATCCATGTCTTTGTCATCCGACAAAATATAGGAAGGCTCGGCCTGATAAGACAATTGCGGAGGATAAGAAGGCATCATCAATATTGATCGCTCAGGATAGCGTGCATGTGTGTGCGTGGGTCAGGGATGACAGCCGGGATTCAACGGCACGCTGTATGAGCAAGAGGCTGTGCTGGAATGCCGCCACACCTTGCTGATAAGGATCAGGTATGTCGATATCGCAGGGCTCGCCCAGTCGCGCCACCTTGGCTGCGGCAGCTGGATAGCGCTGCATCACATATCGTTGCTGTGCCTTGTCCATGGTCAGCACCAGATCCGCTTCCCGCATCATCCAGCTTGCAAGACCACGTGCCCGATGCGAACTGATATCGATACCGGCCTGCCACATCAGCTCAAGCGCTACAGGATCGGCTGGTGCGCCTTCCTGAGCGCACAGCCCGGCAGAAAAAAGCTCATGCGCCGGCAGGCGTTCACGCATCCATCCTTCAGCCATAGGGCTGCGACAAATATTGCCGGTGCAGAGCAAGAGGATATTCAGAATCACGTCAATGGCCCGGCGTGGTAGCGATTACGGCTGTGGGCAAGGCCCCCGGTATCAGCGCGCTGATCGTGCGATTCCAGTTGGTCAATGGCGTAGCAGCGACATACACGACATCTTTGGGATTGAGCTCAAAGCCTTCTGCCATTGCCAGTGCACCGGGTGCGTTGGCATCTAGCTGGTAAACCACAGAATCATTATTGTCGCGCCGGACGACATACACCTGTCGCGCATCACCCGTCACAGGATTGATGCCGCCGGCCTCACCCAGGGCTTCATTCAGGGTCAGCCTTCCATTGCGCATAGGCAGCGCACGTGGCGCAGTCACTTCGCCTGAAATAAAAATCTTACTGTCTTCGCGCGACACCACACGCACAACATCACCATTGATCAACATGATGGACGAAGGATTCACACCGCGCTGCACCAGTTGCGGCAAATTGATGTGATAGGTTTTACCATCGCGTGTGACCATGATGCGGCTCTGATCTGCGCCCGGATTCATACCGCCGGCGCGGTTGATGGCTTCATTCAGAGTCATGGGGATGTCATTGATGGCCTCGACACCGGGCACTTTGACTTCACCATCAATGTAAATACGCTTGCTGCGATAAGTCAGCACACGCAGACTCACTCTGGGATTTTTCAGATAGTAAGCGAGCCGGCGCGTGAGCAGGCTATGCGCCTCTGAGGAAGTGAGTCCATTGACCTTGATTTTGCCGGCATAAGGAAAGTCAAGCACGCCATTCTGATCTACTTCAAAACCTGATCCGGGCTGCATAGGACTGGCCGCAGCGCCTATGGCAAATGCCGCTCCTGCCGGCTGCGGTGGCAACATGGAAGAAGACAATTCGGGATGATCCCAGACCACAATCTGCAGGACATCGCCGGCCTCGATGCGATAGGTTTGCGCAGGCTGCATCAGCGAGCTGATATCTTCTGCCATCTTACGGTCGCGCACATCGCGCTCGGCACGCACTAGCTCGGGTGTGATGAGCTGAATTTCAGCCGGCTTGCCCGCAGTATCAGCACTGATGCCTGAGGGCGAATGCGCTTTACCGAACTGTATGCCGGGCGCCATCGATGTGCAGCCAGCCAGGACGCATACACCGAGAGCAGAAACAAACGCACTGCGCATGATTGAAGCCTCCACCGAAAAACCTATCGTGTGAAGGACTGTAAGGTGACTGCAGCTGCAACTACTTGATGCGGCTCAGCCTTCTCTCAGGGTGAGCATGGGCGGCCTCGACAATACGCTGCGTAATCCAAACCAGCCACCGGCAAAGGCGCACAGCATGCCCATGCTGATACCTGCCAGCCAGGGCATGGGGGTAAATACCCAATCAAAATCAAACACATGACGTGCCAGTACCCAGCCCACCAGTGAAGCCCCGCTGGCTGCAAGCACACCGGCAACCACACCTACCAGCACACATTCCAGCCATTGCGCCCGGGATAGTTGCCTGCGGGTTGCACCCAGAGCGCGCAGCAGCCCTGCCTCATGCATGCGTTCTTGCTGAGAAATCAGCATCGCTGCCGTCAACACCATCACGCCAGCAAGCAGAGTGAAGAGAAAAAGAAATTCCACCGCACTGACGACTTGTGCGATCACCTGCTGCACTTGCGCCACCATGCTGCCGACATCAACCACGGTCAGATTGGGATAAAGCCGTATCAGGTGATTCACCAGCCCTGACTGCGATGCAGGCAAGTGCACTGCCGTGATCCAGGTCGAAGGCAGAATCTGTGCCGATGCAGGATTGAGGATCACGAAAAAATTCACCCGCATCGAACCCCAATCCAGTTTTCGTAAACTGGTGATGCGGGCATTGACAAGCATGCCCGCCACATCGAATTGCAAAGTATCACCTAGCTTCAGGCCCAGCGTCTTGGCAATGCCCTGCTCTACTGAGGCTTCGGATTGCTGGCCTGCACTGGGAAACCACTTCCCTTCGATGAGGCTATTATGATCAGGCAGGCTGGCCATGGTTGAGAGATTAAACTCACGTTCGATCAGACGCTGCGCGCGCTCTTCCTGATAGCTGTCAGGGCCCACATTACGATCACCTATCTTTATAAGGCGGCCGCGTATCATGGGGTACAAAGCCGCATCGCTGATGCCATGTCCGGACAACAGGCTGGCAATCGGTTCGCGTTGCTCAGGCTGGATATTGATGATGAAATGATTCGGCGCATTCAGAGGTGTCGCCTGTTGCCATGCAGTCAGCAAGTCCTGCCGTATCACCGTTAACAACAAGAGTGCCATCAGACCGAGCGCCAGTGCCGTAATCTGCAATGCGGTTGCCGCTGGCCGCCGTTGCAGTGATGTTTGCGCAAAACGCCAGACGGGAAAACCTAGTGGCACGCGAACCCACTGCAATGAACGCAAGACCAGCCAGGCGACCAGTGCCGACACTCCCAGTCCCAGTATGAAACCACCTGCGGTCAGCAAGCCCAGTTTGATCTCACCTGTCTGCCAGACCAGCAAGGCAATAAAACACATCAGCGCCAAGGCATAGCCTGTCAGCGTAAAGGCCTTGGGCGCTTCCTGCTCGCGGCGTATGACGCGGTTATGCGGCACATTGCGCAGCTGAAGTACCGGCGGCAAGGCAAAACCCAGCAACAGCAACAAGCCTGTCGCTATGGCCTGCCAGAGGGGCAGCCATGCGGGTGGCGGCAAATCGCTGGTGAGTAAAGCACCCAGCCATTCCAGCAAAGCGTAATGCGCACCAAAACCCAGAGCTGCTCCCAGCAATCCGCCAGCCAGACCTATGAAGACAAATTCAATCAGATAGATTTGTGTCACTTGCGACTGCGTCAGACCAAGGCAGCGCAGCATGGCACAGGCATCGACATGGCGTTGCATAAAACGGCGCGCAGCGAGTGCAATGGCAAGTGCCGCCAGCATGGCGGTGAGCAGACCAACCAGAGACAGAAACTGACGAGCCCGTTCCAGCGTTGTACGCATCTCAGGACGGCCTGATTCCAGCGATTCAATCTGTACGCCGCGCATCTGAGTTTGTCGGATGTCATTTTCCAGCCAGTGCTGATAATCCATGACCCGATTGTGATCTCCGGCCACTTGCAGACGATAGCTTAGGCGCGACCCATTCTGTACCAGAGCCGTCGCTGCGAGATCATCCAGCGCCAGCATCACGCGTGGGGCAAAATTCATGAAGCCTGCGCCACGGTCTTTTTCATCGATGATTTCAGCTGTGATGCGAAATTGTTTTTCGCCCAGCATGAGCTGCTCACCTAAGCTGACGCCGCGCGTATTGATGAATGCCGTATCGACCCAGACCGTTCCTGTCTCAGGCGCACCCCGCAACTGCTGCTGAGCGTCCCTCCTGAGGCGAAGTGCGCCGCGCAAGGGATAGGTGCTGGATACCGCCTTGACGGCGACCAGGCGGGTATCCTGATGCTCACCTTCCCCCGTACTGGCCATACTGGGAAAACTGACGGTATCGGCCAGCATGAGGCCGCGTTTTTGCGCCTCCTTGCGCCATTCAGCTTTCAGGGGATAGTCACTTCGCACCACCAGATCACCGCCCAGCAGCTGGCTGGCATCACGTATCAAGGCGCGATTCATACGGTCGACGAAAAACCCCACCGCAGACAAAGCGGCCACAGCCAGCACCAGCGCTGCCAGTAAAAAACGCAGTTCGCCGGCACGCCAGTCGCGTCGTGTCATGTTGAGCGCCTGTTTGAGTACGATACTGCCAGCCCGTGTCTGAGTCATGCTTGCATCCAAAAAAAATCGGCCCGCGTCATGTGCGGGCCGATTCATTGTAAGAGACTCTGAGAGAAGCTGCAGAAAGCAGGCTGCCCTGACTACATGCTGGCGCCCTTCATACCATCATGATGGGTATGTTCGAAATTTTCCTGGCAAGGTGCGCACCGCTCCGCTTCCGGCACGGCCTGCAATCGTTCAAAAGGAATGGCGTAGCCGCAGCTGATGCATTCGCCATAGGTACCGCTGTGCATTTTTTTGCGTGCCAGCTCTATTGCACGTAATTCATGCAAGTCACGCGACACAGCTGCATTACCCAGGTCGATGGATAAATTAGCGAATGACAGATCGCCCGCATCAGGCACTTCGCTGGCCAGTTGTATGTATTCATCCTGCGAATCGACCTCGCGTTTTATGTCGTCCCTTAATGCACGCTCGCGATCGCTGAGCGCAGTAAACAATCGGGTTTTTTGCTGTTCGTTCAGATTTTCCATAGGAACCTCGCGTGATCAAAATGTAGTGCACGAAGCTCTGATTGTGTGCCCGATCAGGTGGATGGATTTGAGCTAAAACAAATCTGTTACAGCTCCTTGATGTTGGTTTGCCTGCTTCGCCATGTCGATGATCATTGCCTGAATTGCATCACCTGAATTTCTGCATGCAAGGCAGCTTAAGGATGATGTCATGAGCTTTGAAGATAATTGTTCGTTTGGCGTTATCAAAATCGATACAAAACAGCGATAAAAAACAAAGGGAATCGCTGAACAAATCCGTTTCGTAAGCGGTTTTACTAAGGCGCGTGTTTTGATGCCTATGTCTAGACGATTTTCCTTAAATCGAGGTCCTCATCGAAGTAAATTTCACCGCTTTGTGCGGTGACTGCCCTGCGTCCCGTTTTCAGGACGCATCTTGGGCGTG
>CAIQLE010000324.1 GCA_903872555.1 uncultured bacterium | reverse complement strand
GGGCAATGTGTTTCACAGGTGCGAAGTCAGTGCCTGTGTAGTACTCCGTCACCCAGACCATAGCGGCTGTCAGCACCAAGCCGACGGCACAGGCACCAAACAAATCCATCGCCGTGGCCGTACGGTCACCTGTCATCAGAATCGCTTCCGGGAAAACCATGGTGGTCACGAAATAAAACGCGATCAGCGACAACACGCCCGAGACGATCAGTCCGCGGTACAGCGCAGGCATGACATTTTTCATGTCAGGCTTAGCCTTGACGAACATCACACCAATGATGGATGCAATGATGGACACACCACCCAGTATGAGTGGATAAATCACTGCAGCACCGGGCGCTGAAACCACCATTAGCGCACCCAGTGCCATGGTGGCTATGAGTGTCACGGCATAGGTTTCAAACAAATCCGCTGCCATACCGGCGCAGTCACCGACGTTGTCACCCACGTTGTCTGCAATCACGGCAGGATTGCGCGGATCATCTTCGGGTATGCCTGCCTCGACCTTGCCGACCAGGTCGGCGCCCACATCAGCGCCCTTGGTGAAAATGCCGCCACCGAGCCGCGCAAAAATGGAAATCAGCGAAGAACCAAAAGCAAAGCCCAACAGCGGCTTCAGGGTCGCTGAATCCGGATGCGCGAGCCCGCCGATAGCGTAGTAGAAGACCGAGACTCCGAGCAGACCCAGTCCAACCACCAGCATGCCCGTGATGGCGCCGCCACGAAAAGCTACATCCAGCGCCGGCCCTATGCCATGGGTTGCTGCCTGCGCCGTGCGCACATTCGCGCGTACCGATACATTCATGCCGATGAAGCCGCAGGCACCTGAGAGCAAGGCGCCCAACACAAAACCTATCGCTGTTTTTAAATCCAGAAAGAGGCCTATCAGGATGGCCAGCACCACACCCACCATGGCGATGGTTCGGTACTGACGTGCCAGATAGGCCGCCGCGCCTGCCTGAATAGCAGCCGCAATTTCCTGCATACGGGGATTGCCGGGGTCCTGACTCAGGATCCTGCTACGTGAGATGAGGCCATAGATTACGGCGATAAGCCCGCAAGCCACAGCAAACCACAAGCCTGTTGAAGCCATATGTCTCCTCCTAAAGTTACGACAGTTTTTATAACTACCCAGTGGTCCTGCCTGTGCCGGCAGGTACCTCTGTTTGCTACAAACTTTTCGCTTCGCCCGCTTTATTGGTCTTGATTGGTGCGGGTCGTATCAGGTCTCGCTATTGCTTATTTGCTGATGGTAATCATACCTCTGTGTGCTGTGACACTGTGCCACAGGTAGCTGTCTTTCAACAGATGACACATGAAAAAAGCGGACGCTAGGTCCGCTTTGAATAACGCTTTAACTTACTCGGCCAGCGCCGCAAATGCACGGTCCCGGATTTCCTCTACCGGGCCGACACCGGCGATCTTTCGATATTGCGGTGCGCCAGCCTTACCTGTTTTGGCCCAGTCATTGTAATAACCGACCAGCACCTTGGTTTGCTCGTGATAGACCGTCAGACGTTTCTTCACTGTCTCTTCACGATCATCGTCACGCTGTATCAGCTCTTCACCTGTCACGTCATCTTTACCAGCAACTTTCGGTGGATTGAACTTCACGTGATACGTACGGCCGGAAGCATTGTGTACACGACGGCCACTCATGCGTTCGATAATGGCATCATCAGGCACATCAATTTCAAGCACGAAATCAATCGCCACGCCGGCATCCTTCATGGCATCGGCCTGAGGAATGGTGCGGGGAAAGCCATCAAACAGATAGCCGTTGGCACAGTCTGCCTGTTTAAGCCTGTCCTTGACCAGGCCGATAATGATGTCGTCTGACACCAGTCCGCCTGCATCCATCACTTTTTTTGCAGCCAGCCCCAGAGGTGTTCCCTCTTTAACTGCTGCACGCAACATGTCACCCGTCGAAATCTGCGGAATGTTGAATCGTTCTTTTATATAAGAAGCCTGCGTGCCTTTACCAGCACCCGGCGCTCCCAATAAGATGAGCCGCATTGTGTATCCTTAAGCGAATTTTTTTAGCACTGTCTCTTAGTCAGACTTGCATCCAAACAGCATGCAAGCATTCTGCATTTGTGCAGAAAGGGCAGTATTGTCTCTCAATGAGCTTGCCCGAAACTTACCACAGAATGAAGGAAGCGCTATTTCCCGCCACCTTAAATCTTGCTCATTCGACAAAATACTGCCGAACACGCGCCAGATCTTCCGGTGTGTCGACACCGGCGGGCGGCGCCTCCTGAGTCACATGCACTGCAATGCGATGACCGTGCCAAAGCACGCGTAATTGCTCGAGTGCCTCGATTTTTTCCAGCGGTGAAGCCGGTAAAGAAGGATATTGCTGTAAAAAATCCTGACGATACGCATACATGCCTATATGTCGCAAGGCCACATAATCAGGCGGCATACGATCCCGGGCTTGCGCAAACGCATCCCTGTGCCAGGGCAGAGGCGCACGTGAAAACATCAGTGCATAGCCCGCAGCATCCAGAACTACCTTGACCACATTCGGATTAAACACATCCTCAATCGCATGAATCGGATGAGCCACTGTCGCTACCGGCACCATCGCGTCAACACAAGCGGCACAGGCATTGATCAGATCAGGATCAATCAAGGGTTCATCGCCCTGTACATTCACGACCACGGTGTCATCCGGCCAGCCAGCGGCCGCAGCCACTTCGGCAATACGATCCGTACCTGAGGGATGATCATGGCGCGTCATCTGTACCGCTATGCCATGCTGCTCGCAGGCAGCGCGTATGTCTTCGTGATCTGTCGCAACGATCACGCGCGCGGCCTTCGATAAGGCCGCTCTTTCTGCCACGCGCACAATCATAGGCTTGCCGCCGATATCCGCCAGCGGCTTGTCGGGCAAACGAGTCGATGCCATGCGGGCAGGAATAATAATGTTGAATGACATGAGCTTCAGTAACAGGAGCGAGCAGCTTGAGAAAAATTCAGGCCGGCTGTTTGCCGGCAGCAGGCGCAGCATTCATATCGCGTGCATCTTCAGCCCACATGATGGGAATACCGTCACGAATCGGATAAGCCAGACGATCAGGATTGCACATCAGTTCCTGCGCCGTCTTATCGTAAGTCAGCGGACCTTTGCACAAAGGGCAAACCAGAATCTCAAGCAGTCGGGTATCCACGCAATTTCTCCAGAATATGATCGGCAAGTGGTCCGGCGATGTTCGCCTCGACCGGCACTACCCACAAACGTGTATCCCTTGCGAGTGCCTTGATAGACGCACATTTTACTGCATCCTTCTCAGTGATCAGGATGATATCGGCCTGTATCTGCGCAAAAGGATGACGCGAAAAATCATCATGATCAGGCAATGCCAGCGTGTCAGACAGCAGCACACCCGCAGCACGCAACATCGTAAAGAAACGTTGTGGATTACCTATGCCTGCCACCGCAGCCACACGCGCCGCTTGAGGCAGCGCATCCAGTGCCAGCCTGTGCCTGCGATCTGATAATTGCTCTGCATAGCCGCCCTGTAATTGCATAGCAAAACCATGCGCTAAATCGCTGCTGCCACTATTGACCACATAAAAATCACTGCGCCGTGCTGCTGATTCGCGTAAAGGCCCCGCGGGCAAAAGCCAGCCATTGCCATGACCGCGCTCATCGGACAACTGTATTTCTATCTGACGACCCAGCGCATAGTGCTGCAAGCCGTCATCCGAAATAATCAGATTCACTTCAGGATGCGCCTTCAGCAGAGCCCGCGCCGCCTCTACCCGTTTGCGTCCGACCATCAGCGGCACCTGAGTTTTTTGCGCTATCAATACCGGCTCATCGCCGGCCTCTTGCGGTGAGCTGCTTTGATCTACCTCTGCTACCTCTGCTATATCTGCATGACTGCCGCCATAGCCACGTGAAATAACACCCGGCGTGTAGCCACGCTGACGCAATTGCTGCACCAGCCAGATCACCAGCGGCGTTTTGCCGGTGCCACCCACAAAAATATTACCGACAATAATCAGCGGCACAGGCAGTCGGGTTTGCTTTAGCACGCCCAGCCTGTACATGCCACGCCGCAAACTGAGTAAGCCTCCATACACTAGCGACAAGGGCCAGAGCGCGCAAGCGATCAGGCCACGCCTTTGCCATGCGCGCGTGATCAGAGTTTCGAGTGGCGATACAGTAGCTGACATTGCTGAGATTATTTCTGCCTGCCGGACAGTGTAGAAAAAACCAAACGTGGCAAACCTGCAAGTCGTGCGGCTTCCATCACGTTGATGACTGATTGATGCGTGGCCAAGGCATCGGCATGAATTTCGAGTACACAATCCGGATTGCCATGCGATGCTTCTTTCAAGAGGCTCGCAAGAGTAACCGCATCCACGGCGGATACTCGACGGTTATCCACCGCATAGCGACCTTCAGCATCAACCGCCACACCCACTGATTTCGGCAAGGCCTGCTGCGCATTGGCATCGGCCTTGGGCAAGCTCACCTGCAACGCGCTGTATTTATTGAAGCTGGTGCTAACCATCAGAAAAATCAATATCACCAGCAAGACATCAATAAAGGCAATCAGGTTGACCTCCGGCTGATCGCGGCGCGTCGCTTTGCGGAAATTCATCTTAGCTCCGCGAGGTGGTGGTATCGACGAAGCGTATCGCCTGTTGCTCCATCTCTATGATGAAGCTATCGACCAGCGCATGGAAGTGCCGGTGGAAGATCAGCGCCGGCATCGCAATCGCCAGTCCGAAACCGGTGTTATACAGCGCCACAGAAATACCATGCGCCACCTGAACCGGATTCACGCCCGCCACATCCTGCGCACCAAACAATTCAATCATGCCTATCACCGTGCCAAACAAACCCATCAGGGGCGCCAGTGTGGCGACCGTTCCCAGTGTGGTCAGATAGCGTTCCAGTTGATGCGCACTGGCCCGCCCTGCTTCCTCTATGGCCTGACGCATGACTTCACGCGGCGCATGCAGATTGCGCAGCCCAGCCGCCAGCACCCGTCCCAGTGGAGAATTTTGTTCAAGTTGCAGGAGAGTTTGATCATCAACACGACCGGAACGGCTGACATCAATCACTTCCTGCAGCAAGGTCGCAGGCAAAACATGTCGTGCCCGCAGGTACAATGAGCGCTCAACGATGACACTGACAGCAACCGTGGACGCTAACAATAAAAACCAGATGGGCCAGCCCGCTGCTTGAATGATGGCAAACACAATACTTACTCCGGGTTCAGGGAAACACAGGATGCAGACTGTAGCCGCTTCACTGTCCATGGGCAAGGTAAGCTTGGCCACAAGCATCCTGAGCACCCCTTCATTGAATATGAATTTATCCTTCAGAATCAAGCTCTTGAAATTATTTTCACTGGCTGGCACCTGCCCGCAATCTCGCTCTCCCGTCCACTATCAGGCTGTCTGACGTGAACCCATCCTTCCCAGAAGACTTGCCCGAACTGCCTGCTAAGGGCCCGGAGATTCTGACCGTCTCTCAGTTAAATCAGGCGGTTGCGCGCCTGCTGGAACGTAACTTTCCGCTCAGCTGGATTTCGGGTGAAATTTCAAATTTCACCCGCGCAGCCTCAGGCCACTGGTATTTCACCCTGAAAGATGCCAACGCGCAGGTCAGAGCCGTGATGTTCCGCAGTCGCGCTCAGGCCGTGGGCTTTAATCCGCGCGAAGGTGACAAAGTTGAAGTTAGGGCCACGGTCGGCCTATATGCGCAAAGAGGCGACTATCAACTGAATGTCGAAGCCATGCGCCGCGCCGGTGTCGGCAATCTGTATGAAGCTTTCCTGAAACTCAAGGCACAGCTGGCTGAAGAAGGCCTGTTTGACGCCAACCGTAAGCGCGAACTACCCGTATTTCCACGCACCATAGGTATCGTCACCAGCCCACAGGCAGCCGCACTGCGTGACGTCATCACGGCCTTCCGGCGGCGCGCGCCTCATGTGCAACTCCTGCTCTACCCGACGGCAGTGCAAGGGGAAGGCTCTGCAGAAAAAATTGCAGAGGCCGTCATGAAGGCTTCTCGCCGTGCCGAATGCGATGTGCTGCTGGTCTGTCGAGGCGGCGGCAGTCTGGAAGATCTCTGGTCCTTCAATGATGAGCGTGTCGCGCGTGCCATCGCTGCCTGTAGCATGCCGGTCATTTCCGGCGTGGGCCATGAAACCGATTTCACTATTGCGGACTTTGTCGCCGATCTGCGCGCGCCTACGCCCACGGCAGCCGCCGAACTGGCAGCCACGGCGCAGCAAGACTGGCTGGCTGAATTAGGACAGTCTGCTCAGGCACTGACCGATAGCCTGCGCCGTCAGCTGGATGATCAGGCACAGTCGCTGGACTGGTTGTCGCATCGCCTGCAAAGCCCGGGCGCTGCCATTGCACAGCAACACCTGAAGCTGGCCGCATTGCAATCCCGCCTGCAGCATGCCACCCGCACGCCCCTGACGGCCGCACGCTTTACTTTGGAACAGGCCAGACGGCGACTGCATCATGCCTTGCCGGACACGCGCATGCGGCGCACCCAGCTGAGCGCCAGAACGACACAGTTAAGCACAGCGTTTGATGTGCACTTCGCCGAAACCCGTCACATTTTCAGCGCCCTGCAGGGACAACTGGAATTACTGGCCCCCCAGCGTACGCTGGAACGCGGATACGCCATTTTGCAAACCGACGCGGGCGATATCCTGCGCGATACAGCGCAGCTACAGCCACCTCAAACGATCAGGCTGACACTGGCCACAGGCAGCGCCCGGATAGAGGTGAACAAGATCAGTCCCGACAAGGATTGATCTGGCTCAGACAGGCCGCAGCCCTGCTGCAGCGCCGCATTCTATGAGCTGGTGTGAGTTGGGCTATACTTCGGCCGGATTTACACAAGGGCAGCCATCTATATCTGCCCCTCAATAACAATCAAGTAGTCTGAATTTTTTGGAGGATATATGGCTGCAATTCTGCAATCCCTAGGCCGCACCATCATCGCCGGCATCGTAGTACTGATTTTGCTGGTCCTGATCGCCAGCGGCGTGTCGGGCACCGGCCCACAGTTTGGTCACGCCTGGGGTGCATTTGTTATGCGCTGGCTGCACGTGGTGTCGGGCGTGATGTGGATAGGTCTGCTCTGGTACTTTAACTTTGTGCAGATTCCATCGATGCCAAAAATCCCCGATGAACAGAAACCTGCTATCGGCAAAGTCATCGCACCTACCGCCCTGTTCTGGTTCCGTTACGCAGCCCTCGCAACCGTCATCACCGGTGGCCTGCTGGCCAGCATGAATGGTTATTTGTTTGCTGCACTCGGCCTCCAAGTCCCTTTCCATGCCATCGGCATAGGCATGTGGCTGGCATTAGTGATGGCTTTCAATGTCTGGTTCATCATCTGGCCTAACCAGAAGAAAGCACTCGGTATCGTGACCGTGGAGCCTGAAGAAAAAGCAGCTGCTGCACGTCTGGCCATGCTGACTTCACGCTTTAACACCATGCTGTCGATCCCCATGCTGTACATGATGGTGGCACAGCAGAACGCTGGTCTGTAATACCCAAAGCTTTACAGATAGACCGCTCCAATAAAAATCCCGCGCAGTGTGAACTGCGCGGGATTTTTTTATGCTGCGATAGTTTGTTGCGATTGATTGCAACAGTTAATTGCTACGGTTGATTGCTGCCACCTGATTCTTCGCACTACTTCACTGATGAACTAAGCTTACAGCGCATTCACCGGTATCTTCAGATATGCAACGCCATTCTCATCTTTAGGCGGCATCTCACCTGCGCGTATGTTCACTTGTACCGCTGGCAAAATCAGCACCGGCATCTCCAGCGTTGCATCACGCTTGGTACGCATATCCACAAACTGCGCTTCACTGATGCCATCATGCATGTGTATATTTTTCGCACGCTGCTCGGCGACCGTCGTCTCGAAAACCACGGGCCTGTCATTTGGCGGATAGTCATGACACATGAACAAACGCGTCTCCGATGGCAAGCTGAGGATTTTCTTGGCTGATTTATACAAAGTCTTGGCGTCACCGCCGGGGAAGTCGCAACGCGCTGTTCCCACATCGGGCATGAACATGGTGTCACCCACAAACACTGCATCACCAATCTGATATGCCACACAGGCCGGCGTGTGGCCCGGCACGAATAAAGTATGACCTGATAAGGCGCCTATACTGAAAGCCTCATCTTCCTTCAGCAAGTAATCGAACTGCTTACCGTCAGTAGTAAATGTCTGCTCTAAATTAAAAATCCCTTTGAATACTTTTTGCACCGTGGTGATGTGATCGCCGATCGCGGTACGGCCGCCCAGCTTTTGTTTGAGATAAGGTGCTGCAGTGAGATGGTCTGCATGGGCATGCGTTTCCAGTATCCATGCCACCTGCAGATTTTTCTGCTTCACAAACTCAATCACCTTGTCCGCACTGCTTGTGCGGGTGCGGCCCGACTTCGGGTCATAATCGAGCACTGAGTCAATAATGGCGCATTCGGTCCCTTCTTTTTCGTACACGACATAGGTGACTGTCCAGGTAGCTGGATCAAAAATTCCGTGAACCTGAAGCTTGAGTGCGGTGGTCATAAAGGGCTCCGATTTAATTAAAGCAATTACATTATATTGACTTATAAATTGTTAGTCAATATAATGTAATCAGATTAATCAACTAAGTCAGCAGAAAATCCGCGCCTGGGCGTACCGCCCAGACAATAAGAAAAGAGAGGAAACGCCATGGCTTTCACACCGACCCGTCATTCCGATAATTTCAGCACCGCGCCACAGATAGCGCCTGAAGACATGGCCGAAATTGCAGCACTCGGCTACAAGACCGTCGTCAATAACCGGCCAGACGCGGAAGGTGGAGCAGCCCAGCCGACCAGCGCAGAAATGGAAGCCGCGGCAAAAAATGCAGGACTGAACTATGCCTATCTGCCCGTCATCAGCGGCCAGATCACGGAAGCGCAGGCAAGAAAATTCGCAGAATTGCTGGCCATGAGTCCCAAACCCCTGCTGGCTTTTTGCCGCAGCGGCGCGCGCTCTCAAAACCTGCACAAACTGGCCAGCGGCCAGAGTGCTGCGCCATCAGCCGCTTCCAGTGGTGCAGCTTCGGCCTGTAACTGGAGCGACAGTCACGACATCGTCATCGTCGGCGGCGGCAGTGCCGGTATCGGCCTGGCAGCCAGCTTACTGAAGCGCCAGTCCAATCTGCAAATCGCCATCATCGAACCGCGCGACAAACATTACTACCAACCTGCCTGGACACTGGTAGGTGCAGGTGAATTCAAACAAGAAGCCACCGAGCGTGACATGGCTTCCATCATGCCGCAGGGCGTGACCTGGATACGCGCCGCAGTGACCGGCTTCGATCCTGAGCGCCGACAGGTCATGATCGACCGTGGTAATCCCATCAGCTACCAAAACCTGATCGTCGCCCCCGGCCTGCAACTGAACTGGAGCGCTATCGCCGGACTGGAAGACACGCTGGGTAAAAATGGCGTCACCTCGAATTACCGCTTTGACCTCGCACCCTATACCTGGTCACTGGTGCGCAATCTGAAATCGGGCAAGGCAATTTTCACCCAGCCACCTATGCCGATTAAATGTGCAGGCGCACCGCAAAAGGCCATGTACCTGTCCAGCTCTGAATGGGAAAAACAGGGCACGCTGAAAAATATACAAGTTGAATTCAATAATGCAGGTGGCGTGCTGTTTGGCGTGCCGACCTTCGTACCGCCGTTGATGGAATATGTAAATCGTTACGGCATACAACTGAATTTCAATTCCAAACTGGTCGCCGTCGATGGGCCGGAAAAGAAAGCCTGGTTCGAAGAAAAAGATGCGCAGGGCAATCTGCAGCGACTTGAAAAATCTTTCGACATCCTGCATGTGGTGCCACCACAAAGTGCACCCGACTTTGTGCGCGAAAGCACGCTCGCCAATGCGGAAGGCTGGGTCGATGTAGATCAGGTTAGCTTGCAGCATGTGCGCTATCCGAATATTTTCAGTCTGGGCGATGCCTGTTCTTCACCCAATGCAAAAACCGCCGCAGCGGTGCGCAAGCAAATCGTAGTGGTTGCAGAAAACTTGCTGGCAGCGCGCAGCGGCCGCCCTCTGCCTACACGTTACGATGGCTATGGTTCCTGCCCGCTGACGGTAGAGAAAGGTCGTATCGTACTGGCTGAATTTGGTTTCGGTGGCAAGCTGTTGCCGACCTTCCCATTGGACCCGACTGTGCCGCGTATCGCTTCCTGGGTATTGAAAAAACATATCCTCCCCACGGTGTATTGGGATCTGATGCTGAAAGGCCGTGAATGGCTGGCTCGTCCTTCAGTAGATTAAATGATGCGTTTTATTGAGGCACTGCCTGTCTGGCTGAAGGGCTATCAGCGTCACTGGTTCGCCGGTGACGCCACAGCCGGGCTGATCGTCACCGTGATGCTGATTCCGCAGAGTCTGGCTTATGCC
>CAIQLE010000323.1 GCA_903872555.1 uncultured bacterium | reverse complement strand
TGATCGAATTCAAAAATGTCAGCAAGGCCTATGGCGACCGCCTTGTGCGGCTTTACTCTTGACTGATGGACTGCCGGGCGAAGGCAAGACGCATTTCATCAATGAGCGCTTGCGTCTGTTCCTGCGTGCGCTCTGTCGGCCCCGTTTTTTGGTCAACCACGATCTCGGCCTGCTCAATGAGCGTGATGACTTCGAGCGGTAACTCATCGGATATCTGGACGGGATTTTTTTCTAACTCGTTGGCTAACGCGACAATATTGGCATTGCTTCTGAGCGCGCGCGCGATGTCGGCTCGGGCAGATTTAGTACTGTCGACCTCGTCAAGAATCAGCGCTTTGAGTGTGAGATTGGATTGCAGCGCTGTGGCGAGGGCGGTAGCTCCGCGCGCTCCAATCTGGCTGTTACTCAGATCGAGTCGTTCCAGAGTAGGATTTTCCACAATCAATTGCGCGATGTGCGTTGCCCCCTCATCGTTGATGGCATTCTTGCTTAAATTCAGCGTTGTCACGCTGTGCCATGCTGGCGACTCCCTGAACAACGATGGAAGAAAGGTGCTCCATTCAGAACGGAAGACAATCTCGCACGAAAGCGTTGCGCCATCGGCTGACAAGCCTGACTGCAAGGTCCAGTACGCAGCTTGCTTGTCATTTTTTTCTATACCTCGGCCGATCGTGTACATACGCGCCAGATTCCTCATTGCGACACCTACGCCTTGCACTGCTGCCTGCTGAATCCACCTGAATCCTTCTGCGTCATTCTGTTGAACACCGCGCCCAATCGCATACAGGATCCCCAGCTGCGCCTGCGCGAAAGGATGGCCTTGCTCTGCAGCCTGCTGAAACCACTTGAAGGCTTCTGCATAATTCTGTTGAACGCCGCGCCCATTCAAATACAGGGTTCCCAGCTGCTCCTGCGCGAAAGGATGGCCTTGCTCTGCTGCCTGCTGAAACCACTTGAACGCTTCTGTGTCATTCTTCTGAACACCGCGCCCATTCAAATACAGCCGCCCCAACTGCGCCTGCGCGAAAGGATGGCCTTGCTCTGCTGCCTGCTGAGTCCACTTAAACCCTTCTGCATAATTCTGTTGAACGCCCCACCCGAGACAATGCAGACACCCTAGCAGGATCTGGGCGCCCGCATGGCCTTGAAGGGCTGCCGTACGCACCCAGTGGTCGGCTTGTATTTCTCCTCGTTGAGCGCCCGCATCGCTGTTATAAATATCTAGCAGAACTTTTTTTACATCATCCTTTCCCTTCCCCGCTTTCGCTAAAGCGGCATGGAATACCTCGCCTTCCAGCAGCCCCAGTCGGGGGTCGCGTGCTGTGCTGCCAACAGCCACGTGGGCAGTGAGATTCGGCGCGGTATGTGGTTCAACAGAACCGGGCAGCGCGTCTGACCCGGTGGGGCGATTCATTTCGGGGGCAGGTCTAGCGGGCTCGAAGACCCGGGGCAGCGCCCCATTCGCAGGTAAATCCGGTGGTGGGTTGGCTGGCTCGAGATTGTTATTCGTCAGCTCCGGCGTTGATGTGTCGTGTGTATTGGATGGATGAACGCGCTTCATTTTTTCTCTTTGAGTTAATTGGGGTTTTCGGGGCCGCCTTGTGCGGCTTTACTTTTGACTGATGGACTGCCGGGCCAAGACAAGACGCATTTTTGTTGTTCGCGTGTGCTCTAAAACTCGTTACCTTGACCAAGCTAGGTTCGTAACGCTTCTGCCAAATGAGTTCGAGCAGAAAGACTAGAAATTTAAAATTCTGTTCGCGCTTTCATGGAGGGTGCAGGGCTGGCCTGCATAATCGGCTTGCGGTCACAAAACCAGGAGGGCATCTGCCGGAATCGCACTGTTTAAAATA
This sequence comes from uncultured bacterium, assembly GCA_903872555.1. Taxonomy (GTDB): domain Bacteria; phylum Pseudomonadota; class Gammaproteobacteria; order Burkholderiales; family Burkholderiaceae_D; genus Pernthalerella. The sequence goes on along the minus strand of CAIQLE010000323.1, from coordinate 13,001 downwards.
GTGACTTATTCTGTAGTTGCCCGGCCGCTTCTGTACCGCGACCTATTGATCGGTTATCCTCTGTGGTCTTGGCGTTATTCCGCCGCACTCTCACACTTTTTTCATAGCGATATTCAATGGCTAATTACGTTTACACAATGAACCGCGTGGGCAAGATCGTTCCGCCCAAGCGCCAGATCCTGAAAAATATTTCACTGTCTTTTTTCCCGGGCGCAAAAATCGGCGTGCTGGGACTCAACGGTTCGGGCAAATCGACGCTGCTGAAAATCATGGCCGGCATTGATAAGGACATCGAAGGTGAAGCGGTTCCGATGCCGAACCTGAAAATCGGTTATCTGCCGCAAGAGCCTCAGCTTGATCCCGCACTGACGGTGCGACAGGAAGTCGAAAGCGGTCTGGGCGAAGCCTTTGATGCACGCGCCAAGCTGGATGCGGTGTATGCGGCTTATGCCGAAGAAGATGCGGACTTCGATGCGCTCGCCACTGAGCAGGCACGACTGGAAGCGATTATTTCTGCCAGCGATGGCGGCAATCTGGATCTGCAACTTGAAATGGCGGCTGATGCCTTGCGCCTGCCACCATGGGACGCCAGCATTGCGGTCCTGTCTGGCGGTGAGAAACGGCGCGTGGCCTTGTGCAAGCTGCTGCTATCCAAGCCCGACATGCTGCTGCTGGACGAGCCGACCAACCATCTGGATGCTGAATCCGTCGAGTGGCTGGAACAATTCCTGTTGCGCTTCCCCGGCACCGTGGTGGGCATTACCCATGATCGCTACTTCCTCGACAACGCAGCCGAATGGATACTTGAGCTGGACCGTGGCAGCGGCATTCCATGGAAGGGCAATTACAGTTCCTGGCTGGAGCAAAAGCAGGATCGCCTGAAACAGGAAGAAGCCACCGAATCGGCGCGCCAGAAGGCGCTGCAAAAAGAACTGGAATGGGTGCGCCAGAATCCTAAAGGCCGTCAGGCCAAGAGCAAGGCGCGTATTGCCCGCTTCAATGAAATGTCAGAACACGAATACCAGAAGCGCAATGAGACTCAGGAAATTTTTATCCCTGTGGCCGAGCGTCTGGGTAATGAAGTGATTGAATTCAAAAATGTCAGCAAGGCTTATGGCGATCGCCTGCTGATTGATAATTTATCCTTCCGCATTCCACCGGGCGCCATCGTTGGCATCATCGGCCCGAACGGCGCGGGTAAGTCAACCCTGTTCCGTATGCTGGCGGGCAAAGAGCAACCGGATAGCGGCGAAGTGGTGATCGGCTCAACCGTGAAGCTGTCGCTGGTCGATCAGTCCCGCGATGTACTCAACGATAATAAAACCGTGTTTGATGATGTCTCTGAAGGCGCCGATATTTTGACCGTGGGTCGCTTCGAAATGTCTTCGCGTGCCTATCTGGGTCGCTTCAATTTCAAAGGCGGCGATCAGCAAAAACTGGTGGGCAATTTGTCGGGTGGTGAGCGTGGTCGTCTGCATATGGCCAAGACTTTGCTCATGGGCGGCAATGTATTGCTACTGGATGAACCGTCGAACGATCTTGACATCGAAACCTTGCGTGCACTGGAAGATGCCTTGCTGGAGTTTGCCGGCAGCGTACTGGTGATCTCGCATGATCGATGGTTCCTTGATCGTATCGCTACCCATATCCTTGCCTTCGAAGGCAATTCGCAAGTGACTTTCTTCGATGGTAATTATCAGGAATATGAGGCGGACAAAGTGAAACGTCTGGGTGAAGAAGGTGCCAAGCCCAAGCGTCTGCGTTATAAGCCTCTGACGGTATAAAACCTAAACCACCAAGCAAATTTTAAAGCGCGAAGTAAGCCAGCCCTTTATGTCAGCAATCTTTCTCGCGGCTCTGGATATAGGCGGCAGCAAAATGGCCGCGACCCTTGCTGATGCCAGTGGCCCTCTGGCGCGGGTTGTGCAGGCAACGCTTAAAGCCGGTGCTGCAGACGCTATCGGGCAACAGGCTTTGTGTCTGATTGCTGCAGCCTGTACAGAGGCGGGCATCAGTCCTGATCGCATCAGCCGCGTTGGTGTTAGTTCTTGCGGTCCGTTTACCTTCGGCCAGCAAGGGCTGGGACTTGTCTCGCCCAATCTCTGCGGCGGGCTCACACGCAGTGATGACTTGCCCAACGACTGGACCTTGATTCCGCTGGAATCTGTTTTGCGCACGCAGTTTGCCGATGTGGTGATTGAAAATGACTGTGTGGCTGCGCTCATAGGTGAACGTGCTTTTGGTGCTGCACAAAACCAGAACAATGTCATCTACGTGACCTGGAGCACCGGCATAGGTTTTGGTTTATGTGTCGACGGACACATACTGCGTGGTAAGTCGGGCAATGCGGGTCATGCCGGTCATATGCTGCTCTCCGACAGCTCCGATGCGCTGTGTGGCTGTGGTAACCGTGGTGATCTGGAAGCATTGATTGCAGGCCGCAATCTGGGCAAGCGCTTAGGACAGTCGCTGCCACAGGTTTTCTCAGCGGCACAAGCCGGGGATGCAGAAGCTTTAAGCATCATTGCTGAAGCGGCACGCTGGTTCGGTCGTGGCCTCTACAATTTGGTGACCACACTGGATACGCAATGCCTGCTAGTGGGCGGCAGTGTGTGGCGCAACAATGCGAACTTACTGGCACCGCTGGTTGAAGCTGAGATCAGTTCTCGCTTTCCTGCATTGACGCAGGGAGTGCTGCTGCAAAGCGCCCTGCTCGATGATTTAGTGACTGACTTAGGCGCACTGGCGATGGTGATGCCTGAGGCATGGCGTGATGACTGGCGCCAACGCAAGCCCTGGGAAAATATTCAGACAGTCGCGCTGGATGATGCATCGTGAATGATGCGGCCTCGCCCTGAATTTTTCTGCTGTGCTGATACACACAGTGCCTTGTTCAATTCCTTCTCTGTTGCTGCATTTTTCTTCGCTTGTCTTCCTGCCTTCGTGGAATGTTGTTTCATTTATTTTTATCCTTCATCCCTGCGTAACTCATCTTTCGCGTCGCCCTCTTCTGGCGGGCAAGTCATAAAGCGCAGCAGAAATCCCTCACGCCAGTCTATGCCCTCATCGCCCAGATAATTATTCTGCACATAGTAGGCCTGCTGTTCACTGTGGATGACTTTGCGACAGCTTGAAAAATACGACTCGCCAAATTTTTTGAACTGCAGCACATGCACCAGTTCGTGCACCAGAAATGAATTATCCATAGGATCTTTCATGTTCAGGGTGTCGCGCACATAGATGCGATAGCCCTCAGTATCGAACAGTGCCGCAACGCTGTTGCAGCGCTCCGGCGCATCTGGACACACCTTCTGTGACAGTACCAAGGCAGTCACCGGTTCAATCGGCGGCAGTTCAGTCAGGGCCACATCCGGCAAGCCGGAGAAGCGCACAGCAGCAGCGAGCAAATAGGCCATCAGGTCGGCGGGAAGCATCATGCATTGCCTCTTTTGTAATTATTTTTAAACATGGTCAGAATGATCATGCCACGCCTTTCTCAGTGCTGCTGATGCGCTGCTACAGTGCCCGACTGTTTAAATTTGTGACAGTTGGCTGTTTTTGTAACAGGACAGTATTTGAAAACTCAGCATTCATGCGGCTTCTGCTGCTATAAGCAAGGCATATTTCATGGCATGCCCTTTGCGTTAGTAAAACAGTTGCTTCAGGCTCTGGGCCTTCACGGACTGAGAAAATTGCATGCAACCGCATAGCCACATTGGCATAACTAAGGGGAGATGTTAAATGAAGAGGAATCTACTTGCGTCCATGATCGGCATGGCGCTGATCACTGGCTCATCGGCATTCGCTGCCGGCGTGACCGACGCAATGATCGAAGCCGATGCAAAGAGCGGCAAAGACGTCCTGTCATGGGGTATGGGCCAGCAGGGCCAGCGCTTTTCGCCACTGACACAGATCAACACACAGACCGTTTCCAAGCTGGTTCCAGCCTGGTCGTTCTCCTTCGGCGGCGAGAAGCAGCGCGGCCAGGAATCGCAACCACTGGTCCATGACGGCAAAATGTTCGTCACGGCTTCGTATTCGCGTATCTACGCAATCGACACCAAGACCGGCAAAAAACTCTGGAAGTATGAGCATCGCCTGCCAGACGGCATCATGCCTTGCTGCGACGTGATTAACCGCGGCGCCGCACTGTTCGACAACCTCGTCATTTTCGCAACCCTGGATGCACAACTCGTTGCACTCGACCAGAACACCGGTAACGTTGTCTGGAAAGAGAAGATCGACGAATACTCAGCTGGCTATTCGGCTTCAGCTGCTCCGCTGATCGCTAAAGGTCTGCTGCTGACCGGCGTTTCCGGTGGCGAATTCGGTATCGTTGGCCGCGTTGAAGCACGCGATCCTAAGACCGGCAAACTGGTTTGGATTCGTCCAACGGTTGAAGGCCACATGGGCCATAAATTTGATGCAGCTGGCAAAGCAGTCGACAACGGCATCTCCGGCACCACCAACAAAACCTGGCCTGGTGACCTGTGGAAATCGGGCGGCGCATCAACCTGGCTCGGCGGATCCTATGATCCATCCACTGGCCTGGCTTATTTCGGCACCGGCAACCCAGCTCCATGGAACAGCCATCTGCGCCCTGGCGACAACCTGTTCTCGACCTCGACTGTTGCTATCGATGTCGCAACCGGCCAGATCAAGTGGCACTATCAGAAGACCCCGAACGACGGTTGGGACTATGACGGCACCAATGAGTTTGTCACGTTCGACATGAACGGCAAGCGTATGGGCGCATCAGCAGACCGTAACGGTTTCTTCTATGTGAATGATGCAAAGACCGGCAAACTGGAAAACGCTTTCCCGTTCGTCAACAAGATCACCTGGGCAACCGGTATCGATCTGAAGACTGGCCGTCCTAACTTCGTTCCAGAAAATCGTCCTGGCGATCCTACCAAGGGTCCAGATGGCAAGAAAGGCGCTTCTGTATTCTCAGCTCCTTCCTTCCTCGGCGGTAAAAACCAGATGCCTATGGCATACAGCCCGAAAACTGGCCTGTTCTATGTGCCAGCAAATGAGTGGGGCATGGAAATCTGGAATGAGCCAGTCAGCTACAAAAAAGGTGCTGCATACCTGGGCGCTGGTTTCACCATCAAGCCTCTGAACGACGACTACATCGGTGCTCTGCGCGCTTTCGATCCTAAGACTGGCAAGATGGTCTGGGAAGCGAAAAACTCGGCTCCTCTGTGGGGCGGTGTGATGACCACTGCTGGCGATCTGGTGTTCTACGGCACACCTGAAGGCTACCTGAAAGCACTCGATGCCAAGACTGGTAAAGAGATGTGGAAATTCCAGACCGGCTCCGGTGTGGTTGCTCCTCCGATCAGCTGGGAAGAAGGCGGCGAGCAGTATGTAGCTGTTGTTTCCGGTTGGGGCGGTGCAGTGCCTCTGTGGGGCGGTGAAGTCGCTAAGAAAGTGAACTTCCTCGAGCAGGGCGGTTCCGTCTGGGTCTTCAAACTGGCCAAGTAATTTAGCGTAAAGATTTACTCCCGCCTGCATTGGGATACTGAATTCGTAGCAACATCCCATGCAGCTTTAGCCGACGGTTTATACCGTCGGCTTTTTTATTTCCGGCTCCAGCTACTCAGGCGAAGCGGCGATACAGATGTCGCTTCACCCATTCCACACTCAACAAATAAAGTATCGTTGTAAGCACCAGCCAGACGAAGAACAAAGGCGGTGGAGTGACAAAACCAAACCAGGCGCCGACGGGCGTGAACGGCAGGGCAATCGCTGCCAGCACCGTCACACCAGCAGCGGCCATCAAGGCACGCGCAGGATGGCTGCGCAAAGGACTGCCACGCGTACGGATAATAAAAATCACCAGCACCTGTGTTGCGACTGACTCAATAAACCAGCCGGTACGAAACAGTGCCGCGTCAGCATGAAAAAATTCCAGCAGGATGGCAAAGGTCAGCAGATCAAATACTGAGCTGACTGAACCCACCCACCACATGAAACGATGAATGAATTGCAGATCCAGCCGGCGCGGCTCAGCGAGTGCCTGACGGTCTACTCTGTCCATAGGAATAGGCAGCTCGGACAAGTCATACAAAAGGTTATTCAGCAGCACCTGCACCGGCAGCATCGGCAGGAAGGGCAGGAACATGGTGGCAAAGGCCATGCTGAACATATTGCCGAAATTTGAGCTGGTGCCCATCATCAGATACTTCAGAATATTCGCAAAAGTGCGCCGGCCTTCCAGCACACCGGCATGCAAAACCTTCAGATCCTTGCGCAGCAAAATAATATCTGCGGCGGCCTTAGCCACATCGACCGCACTCTCGACCGAGATGCCTACGTCAGCAGCGCGCAATGCGGGCGCATCATTGATGCCATCGCCCAGATAGGCCACCACATGTCCCTGCAGCTTCAGGGCAAAAATGATGCGCCGCTTCTGCGCCGGTGTGACACGACAAAACAGATTCACATCACGCGCCCGGATAGCCAGCGCGGCATCGTCCATGGGTGCAATCTCGGTACCGTCCAGCACACCCGTGACTGTCAGCCCCAATAATTCGCAGGTATGGCGAGTGACGATTTCACTGTCACCCGTCAGAATTTTGATCTGCACATGATCTGCCCTCAGTCCCTTCAGGACCTCGGCCACACCTTGTTTGGGCGGATCCAGAAAAGCCAGCAGCCCCTCGAATACCAACTCGCTCTCATCACTGACTGAAACATGTTGTAACGAGGCCGGCATCTGGCGCGACGCGATCATCAGCACTTTATGACCAGCCGCCTGAAGCTGATGATCCAGCGCATGAATTGCTTCCCTGTCCGCAGCCAGCAGGGAGCGTGTAGCCTCGCCTTCACGCAGCGAGGCGGTGATACGCAAGACTTCTTCTGCAGCGCCTTTGACAATCAATAGGCGCTGCCGTCCATCATCCGTCAGCACAGAAGCACGGCGTCTTTCAAAATCAAAGGGCAATTCATCGATTTTTTGCCAGTCTGCAGCTGCAGCCTGTTGATTAAGAATTGCCTTATCGAGTGCACTGCTGACACCACTGCTGAACTGACTGTTCAACGTCGCAAGCAACAGCACACGCTCGCTATCCTGTCCTGCGATATCGATGTGCCTGACCAGCGTCACCTTCGCTTCTGTCAGGGTGCCGGTCTTGTCTGTGCATAACAAATCCATGCTGCCCAGATCTGAGATGGCAGACAAACGTTTGACGATCACCTGACGGCGCGACATACGATGCGCACCGCGTGCCAGCGTGACCGTCACCACCATCGGCAATAACTCGGGTGTGAGTCCCACCGCCAGTGCCAGTGCAAACAAAAATGCCTCTGGCCAGGGACGATGAAAATACGCATTCGCCAGCAAGACAAATAAGACCATCAGCAGTGTCAGTCGCAAAATGAACAGGCCGAAATGCTGCATACCTAATTCAAAATTCGTCACCGCCTGTGGTTCCGCCAGTGAAGCCGCAATCGATCCCATTTCAGTATGACTGCCGGTGCGAACCAATAAAATTTTTGCGTTACCGCTGATGATGGCCGTACCCATGAAGACGGTGTTCACGGCGGCATGGATGGCAAGATCGGATGCCGGCAGATCTATCGCCTGCTTACGTACCGGATAGGCCTCACCGGTCAGCATGGATTGATCTATGAATAAATCATGTGCCTCCAGCACCCGGCCATCGGCCGGCACCAGATCACCCGCAGATAAGAGTACGACATCGCCCGGCACCAGTTCACTCACAGGCAAAGCAAGTGAACGCCCGTCGCGCATGACGTTCGCCTGCAAGGCAACTCTTTGCCTGAGCTTGTCGGCCGCTTCATTGGCACGATATTCCTGAACAAAATCCAGTGTCACGCTGAGTAAAACGATGAACCAGATAATGAAGGCACTGGTCTGTTCACCCGTTAACGCAGATACAGCGCTAGCTGCCAGCAAGACCACGACCAGAGGATTCCGGAAATGTCGCAGATACTGCAGCAACAAGTGACTCTTGTGCTCGGGACGCAGCACATTCGGCCCATAGCGCTGTTCACGCTGCGCAGCTTCTGCCGCAGTTAATCCCTCTGCACTGGCATTCAGCTCAGCCAACACGCTTGTCAATGGCTGAGTCCAATACTTTTTCTCGGCAGACTGAGTGGACATGGTTTCACCAGGTGACGCCGGACATTCCGGATAGGCTCATGTTTACCACATCATCATCGCCACCAATGAGAAATAACGAAGCAAGCTCTTTCCGGAAAACAAAAACCCGGCTGCTTGCGCATGCCGGGTTTTGTCGAAAGCCTGATTCGTATAGGACTACTTAAGGCAGCTTGAATTCGCTGAGTTCCATTTTGATTTTTCCGCCCGAGAAAAAGTTCGAGGACAGTATTTCTTCACGTTCCAGTTTGACCAGTCCCACGCCCTTGCAATACCACTCGCGATTGACGATGGGAATATCCTTAAAACCCTGCACTGCATCCAAAAACAGCGGCAGGCTGCCGGTACCACTGATGCGGGCGCAATGCTTGAAGGTGCCCGCTTCGACCGTCACGGTTTCGTCCATAGCCTCAACCGTATTGGTCATCATGACTTTCGGCATCTTGATTTCGCGCTGACCTAAATCCGTCTTAGGGCCGATCGCAAACGGGTCGGTAGGCACCATCCAGCTCGCACCCACGGTCAGCGGCAGCTTCAGCACGGTGCGCGCATTCCTGTCCAGCTTGGCCTGTTCATCTGTATCCAGACGCTGCGCGATGCGCGAGATACCGACCTTATCTTTGCGCAGCCAGTATTCAATGCCTATGCTGCCGGGAATTTCAATCCGGCGCACAAAGACCTGATCGCCACCTTCGTAATCAATCGTGCGGGCTACGCTCGCGATATATGGCTGATGGCTGACTGTGCCGTCAATGTCTGAGGTCACGTCATATTCCCAGACGCCACCTACGTCCAGCGGAAAATAGGAGTCACCCTGAGGCGCATGATTGCAGCCTGCGAGCAGCACGGCGATGGTGATGCATGTGAGTCGCTTCATCATCACTTCTCCGGCAAGCGTGTGACAGGTGCATCACTGACGCGCAGCTTGATCTTATTGTCTGCATTTACCTTGAACCAGGCTGAGCCGCTGCCGCCACCCGCACGCTCGACCACACCAATCTGGCGCACGCCCTGACGGCTCTTGCGCTGCGCCTCAGATAATTGCGAATGGTTTTCTTTTAAATAGGGCAGCTTATAGGCGCGCGGTACCGTGACAGGGCGATTACTGTCCAGAGGCGTGACCCATAAATAAATCGCGCCATCAATGCCTCGCTCTTTATTTGGCTCTTCGATCACCACCGCAACAATGGCAAATTTCTCAGGCAGCATGCGCGGCGTAGGCCAGCCCAGCATGTCTTCAAACGTGAAGTGCGCAATGAAATAGCTGATCGTGACAACAAGGATCATCACCATCTTGATCCAGCGCTTCCAGCCGGTGGCTAGGCACAGGACTAATAGCATTGCGGCGATCAGCACATAAAGGAGTGTCAGCAGAAGAGAAGAATTCGTCATGTTTGCGGAACCAGTGTTTTAGGTAAGGTGTTGACATCATGGACGCTGCCATCGGCATCGACCGAGAAACGTACTGCAGTGCGTTCGTCGCCTTTACGGTCCAGCTTGACGGTACCGTAATACACAACTTCAGCCTTGGGATTGACTTTAACGACCGACACAGTGACTTCGACCGGGTCGCCGTTCTTGCTTTCGTAGTACTGCGCATTGACGGTGTACTCACCAGGTGAGAAGCCACGGATGGTGACGACTTCCTGATTCAAGGGGTTGACGATATCTTTGCCATTCACATTGATGGTGTCACCCGCTAGCCCGCGATCATCCCGGTCCAGATGCATGAGGCCGGCTTCACGCGAACGGAACCAGGCCATGGCACCGGCAGGGTCCTGTACATAGGTATCGATATCGTTGGGATTCATGTCCGGCCAGGAAAGCGTAATGATGAACTCGGCCTTGGCAGGAATATCGCCTTCCTTTTTTGCTTTCGGGTTCATCGCCAGCAGCGCGATGATGAAACAGAAAACGAAAGCAATCAGGATATTGAACAGCATGTCGTAGAAAGGATCGACTTCTCCTTCACGCCGCTTTTGTCTCAGACTCACGCTTTGTCCTGATGCGTCAGTTGTGACAGACCCGTCTCCGCAAATTCGAGCGCATCGGCAAGTATGCCGTCACCGCAACGGTCCATACGGACCAACTGCACACCCAGCAGCATATTGGCGACCAGTCCGACTGCCGTCGTCAGCAATGCAATGCCCAGGCCACCGGTCAGGGATTTCAGCATGCCGGCTGACTGTGATGCATCGAAATTCTGCATCTGTGAAATATCGAGCGCCAGTATGGAAAAGCCAATCACCTTACCCAGAAGGCCGAGCTTGATCTGTATGCCATTCACCCACCAGGCTGATTCGCTGGGGCCATGCAGGCGCTCAGCCAGCACTTCGGTCAGCTGTGCATTGTCGTAATGATGACGGCGGCTTTTTTCTATCAGTCCTGAAAAATATTCCTGCACCGCGCCTGCGGGTCCGGCAGGTGTCTGCAGCGTGCCGAACTGAGGACGGACTGCCAGCTTCCATGCATACAGTGCCTGACGTTCCTGCATCAGCATCCAGGCGCGTGTACCGACCCAGATCGTGGAAAAGATAAACACGGCAACGATCATCAGCGTAATGCCGGTCGGATCAGCGGCAACCAGAATGCCCCATACGTTGGCACGCCAGAGTAAAAACGAAGCAAAGATCAATACGCCAGCAAAGCACAGCCATTGCAGAAAGAAACGGTCAGCGTCGGATGCGGGAGTTGATCCGGTAAGGGAAATAACGCGGGATTGGAACAATCGCGAAAGCGGCAACAGCCGGCGTGCCACACCATTCATCTTGAATTACCTTGTCTCTGTTTTTTATTATTGAATTCGCGGCGCAGTGCAATGAATGAAGCTCATTAGAAAGCCGGCCGAATGCCCTGACTTTATACCAGATATTGTGCGAAGTTTCTTCAGAGATAGAAAGAGATATTCAGAAAAACAAAACCCCTGAGGGATTTTGTTGCACTGCAAGCGAGCTCACTCATCTCGATGCGCCGCGTATGAACATGCGAAGACATACAAGCTGTGACGCCCATATTCCGGCGTCACGCTTCACATGGTTTTTTTCAGATGGCTTTGATGGGCACGGTTGCGTACTGCATGGAGTTCGCATCGTTCCGGTAGACCAGAGGCTTTTCCTCTGCCGGACGCTGCTGACCTTGCAAAACAATGGCCTGCACATCGCCATGATGCGATGATTTTGAACACACAGGATCGGCGTTCGTCGCATCACCCGTCAGTGCATACGCCTGACAGCGGCAGCCACCAAAATCTTTTTCTTTCTCAGGGCAGGTGCGGCAAGGCTCTTTCATCCATTCATAGCCACGATAGCGGTTGAAAGCATCACTCTCATACCAGATCTCGCGCAGGGAATGCTCGGTCACATTCGGGAATGTCAGTCCGGGCAGGCTTTTCGCTGCATGACAAGGCAGGGCTGAACCATCCGCAGCGACGGCCAGAAACACTGAACCCCAGCCATTCATACAGGCCTTGGGGCGCTGCTCAAAATAGTCCGGCACCACAAACAAAAGTTTGATCTTGTTGCCCAGCTTGGCGCGGTATTCATTCACAACTGCTTCCGCTCTTACCAGTTGCTCACGCGTGGGCATCAGCTGCTCGCGGTTGACCATGCCCCAGCCGTAGTACTGCGTATTGGCCAGCTCCAGATATTCCACACCCATCTCGACGGCCATGTCGATGATGCGGCCCACATGATCCAGATTGAAGCGGTGCAGCACCACGTTCAGCACCATGGGGTAATCATATTTTTTGATCAGCTTGGCAACGCGCGACTTCAGATCGAAGGTCTTGGTACTGGAGAGGAAATCATTCATCTCCTTGGTGGAGTCCTGAAATGAGAGCTGAATATGGTCCAGTCCCAGATCTTTCATCTTGGAGATGCGTTCTTCCGTCAGGCCCACGCCGGAAGTAATCAGATTGGTATAAAAGCCCAGTTCATGGGCGTGGCCAATCAGCTCTTCCAGATCATCCCGCACCAGTGGCTCACCACCGGAAAAGCCCAGCTGCGCTGCGCCCAGCTTACGGCCTTGCTGCAGCACGTCTTTCCATTGATCGGTAGTGAGTTCCTTGCGGTTCTCGGCATAGTTCAGCGGGTTGTAGCAGAACACGCAATGCAGAGGGCAGCGATAAGTAATTTCAGCCAATAGCCACAGCGGTGGCGGCACTTGTATTTGTTCAGACAATCCAGCCTCGCTCGGTTGCGATTTCAAGGAAACCCGTCACATCTTTCTCCAGCCCGCTTGCATTGAAGGTCTGTTCAATATCCGCAATGATGGCAGTAACATCACGCACACCATCGCAGCGCTTGAGAATTTCAGATGCGCTCTGATTCAGTTTCACCATGCCTTCGGGATAGAGCAAGACATAAGCCGCTTGCGCCTCTTCGTATTGCATACGAAACAGGCGCGCCAGTTTGGGCTTTGCAGAGAGTTCAATCATGGAGGCGCTCAAGGGTAAGCTTTTTCAATGGCATCCGAAATCTGCCAGAGAATATCGAGTTTGAATTGCAGAATGTCGAGCGCTTTTTCTTGCTGGGCACGGGTGGTGAAATAATCCAGCGTGACTGCCAGACCATGTTCAACATCGCGCTCAGCCAGTACGACGCGGCTACGGAAATACTGCAAACCTTCTTCAGTCACCCAGGGGTAATGCGTAGGCCAGTTAGCCAGACGGTCTTTGTGAATTTTAGGCGCAAACATTTCAGTCAGCGAAGAGCTCACGGCCTCTTGCCAGGGCGCGGAGCGCGCAAAATTTACATAGGCATCCACTGCAAAGCGCACGCCGGGTACAACTTTTTTCAGTGACCATAATTCTTCACGCGGAATGCCAACCGCCTCACCCAGACGGGTCCAGGCTTCGATGCCGCCCGGCTTGTCA
>CAIQLE010000322.1 GCA_903872555.1 uncultured bacterium | reverse complement strand
TTTATAAATTACAGGCAGTCCTGGCTGCAATGCGATTCAGATCTTGATGAAAACACCCAGCTTCAACCACGCCAAATAAAACACCAGCACCAACGCAGCGATGCCCAGAATGCCCAGTATGGCGTGCGCCCAGTCTTTCGGGCTCGGCCATCCGGCCAGCAGGCATTGCACCGCCAGCAGCTTATAGCCTGAGCTTTCTATGGATATCAGGGGCAGGGCAGCGGAATACCAGAACAGCCACGCCCCTGCGGGCATGAGTGCGAGGGGAGCCAGACCTACGGGCACGCTATTCCACCAGCGCAGACGCGCGAAGGTCACCGAACCCAACAGCCAGCCGCCATCGAGTTTACGACGAGGCAGTACATTCAATGCCACCGGTTTCGCTCCTGCCAGTACGCCTGCGATGTAGTGCAGCAGTTCATGCGCCACCGTACCGGGCCAGATAGAAAACGCATACACATACGGCCAGCGGCGCAAAGCAAGCACGCTCAGTACTAACAGTACGAGTGCCAGTGCATGCAAGGCGAGTGTGAAGGAATCGTAGGGCAGGGACATCAGTGACATCTTAAGAATGAATCAACAAATACAAATGAACCGACAAATACAAATAAAACAGGCAAACAAAGGCTGTGGATGAAGCAAGATGCATTAGTACTGAGGACTAGAATTTTACGCTCACAATTGCGCGCACTCTGCTTTGATTGCGCCGTTCTCAATTCGACAAGTATTCTTCATTGCAGCGCCTGCACCTATATACTTCGAAAAAAATTCAGAAAAAATCTCAGCAAAAAACAATCAGGAGACTTGCATGTCGAGTGCAGCAATGAATACCCGCCACCTGGGAGGTGACTTCTGGGGTGGTTTCGCCGCGATGATGGTTGCTTTACCTTCGGCGATTGCGTTTGGTGTCACGGTGCTGGCACCTCTCGGACCGCATTTTGCGGCGCAGGGAGCCGTGGCCGGCATACTGGGCGTGACTTTGCTGGGTCTGATTGCCGCTACTTTTGGTGGCACGCAGCGACTGATTTCTGCGCCATGTGCTCCAGCCGCTGCTGTGCTTTCTGCATTGACGATACAGATGATGCATCAGGGTGCAGATCCTGCGATGGTGATACTGACTTTGTTTCTGGTGGCTGCCTGCAGCAGTCTGGTACAGATACTGTTTGGTGTGCTCAAGCTGGGGCAATTGATACGCTTTATGCCTTTCCCTGTTGTGAGTGGCTATATGAGCGGTGTGGGTCTCATCATCGTCGCCGGACAGTTGCCTAAGTTGCTGGGCGCACCTAAAGGTGCTGACTGGCTGAGTGCATTGCTCGATCCTTCTTCATGGCAGTTAGTCAGTATTCTGGTGGGGGGCGCGACGGCGCTGACCATGGTGCTGGCCAGTCGTATCCCTAGCAGGGTACCGGCTGTGATTCAGGGACTCGCAGCGGGCATTGTCGTTTACTGGCTGCTGGCCTTTTCTTCTCAGCCTTCGCTGATGGTCTTGAATGACAATCCTTTTGTGATCGGAAGTTTTGGTACCGGTATCGATGGTATCTGGGGCAATGTCACGGCTACCTGGGAGGGTCTTGCACATGCTGCACTACCACGCTGGGATTTTATATTGGTGCCGGCACTGACACTGGCTGTGCTGCTCTCGATTGATACGCTCAAGACCTGTCTCATCCTTGATGCTATCTCTGGCTCGCGTCACAACTCGAATCGTGAACTGATAGGTCAGGGTCTGGGTAATTTTGCGGCCGCGATGTTCGGTGGCACACCCGGTGCAGGCACCATGGGACCATCACTGGTGAACCGGGCCAGTGGCGGCACGACGCGTATGTCGGGTGTGTTTCAGGGCGGCTGGTCTTTGCTGACCTTCCTATTACTGACGCCCTTGATTGCCTGGGTGCCTGTGGCAGCCTTGGCGGGCTTGCTGGTGGTGATCGGTATACGCATGATCGACTGGCACTTGCTGCAATTGGCACGTTCGCGCGCAACGGTGATGGACTTTGTGGTGATTGTGGCGGTGATCGTGGTGGCCAAAACGATCAGCCTGATCGCTGCCTCGGGTCTGGGCGTGGCGCTGGCGATACTGATGTTCATACGTGAACAAAGTCATAGCTCCACCATACGTCATACCTTTCGCGGCAATACGCAGTTTTCCAAGCGTGTTCGTCCGGCTGAGGAACGTGCTGCGTTGCTAGATCTGGGTGCAAGCAATCTTATTTGCGAGTTACAAGGCTCGCTCTTCTTTGGGAATACGGATTCCTTGTATACCTCACTCGAGCCGGAGCTGGAGACGGTGCGTCATCTGGTACTGGATCTGCAGCGTGTACAGTCATTAGACATGACGGCAGCTCACATGATGGAAAGGGTGCGCAATGAACTCGCCGAGCGAGGTGCCACACTGGTCTTGTCACGCGTCCCTGCGGCTCTGCCTAGCGGACGCGATTTAAAAAATTATCTGGACGAACTGGGCATCACGCGCGGAGCCCATGCGGTGCGTTTGTTTGATGACTTCAGCGATGCGCTGGAATGGGTGGAACAAGAGACCCTGAAAGCAGCCGGTATTCATGCGGATGAAGGTCAGCCTTTGACGCTGCAAGAGTTTGAATTGTTCAATGATATGCAGTCCAAGACGCTGAGCAAGCTGCAGCAGTTTGCGCAGCATCGCTTTTATGGTGCAGGTGAGACTATCTTTGGTGCGGGCACGCCGGGCGATGCGCTGATGCTGATTGCCAGTGGCGTGGTGCGGATTGACTTGACGCTGGAAGAGGGGCATCGCATGCATATGGCGACCTTTGGACGTGGTCAGTTTTTTGGTGAAATGTCATTCCTCGATCATCATCCGCACTCAGCGGATGTGGTCGCTGTGGTGGATACTGATTTACTGATTTTGCCGCGCCCTGATTTTGATCGGCTGGCGAAAGAAGATCCCCACATGGCAGCCCATGTTTTTTCTTCTTTATCACGCTCGCTGGCAGACCGGCTGCGTCACACCAACGATGAATTACGTTCGTTGCAGGCGGCCTGACATACACGAACCTATTATTCATGACATCCACATTGAGTATGGAAGCTTTATATGACTAAGGCATGGCATCAGGAGGATGCCTCCTCACTGGCGCGTCTGCTGACATCACGCGAGATCACGGCGGAACAAGTGCTGCGCTCCTGTCTGGAGCGTATAGCGGAGCGCGAGCCGCAAGTTCAGGCCTGGTCCCATCTGTCCATCGACGCTGCATTGGCTCAGGCACGTGAGCTTGACCGCGGCGCGGTGCGCGGCTTACTGCATGGTCTGCCTGTGGGTGTGAAAGATTTGTTCGACACGCACGATATGCCCACGACCTATGGTTCATCCATCTATGAATCACACCAGCCCGAATCTGATGCCTCTTGTGTCGCTTTAAGTCGTGCGCAAGGCGGCATCATGCTGGGCAAGACCGTCTCAACCGAGTTTGCGACTTTCCAGCCCGGTAAAACACGCAATCCGCACCGGCTGACGCATACACCTGGCGGTTCATCGAGTGGCTCGGCAGCGGCCGTGGCCGATCA
>CAIQLE010000321.1 GCA_903872555.1 uncultured bacterium | reverse complement strand
GTACCCAGGCAAGTGCGCATCATCGGCGGCCAATGGAAGCGCACGCCTTTGCCGGTGGCAGATATCGAGGGATTGCGGCCCACCCCCGATCGCGTACGCGAAACCACTTTCAACTGGCTCGAGCATCTGCTGGATCGCAACTGGCACGGCCGTGCCTGTCTGGATTTGTTTGCGGGCACCGGCGCCCTGGGACTGGAGGCGGCGAGCCGCGGCGCGGCGCGTGTTGTGCTGATTGAATCTCACCCTGTAGCTGTGCGCCAGCTGCAGGCAACGCTGGACAAGCTGGCAGCCGCACAGGTCAGCGTCATGCGCGGCGATGGTCTGGCCTTGCTGGATACCTTGCCGGGAAAGTTCGATGTGATCTTCCTGGATCCGCCCTATAGTCTGAATCTGCTGCCACGCCTGCTGCCTGCCTGTCGCCGCTTATTGCTGCCCGGCGGGCTGGTGTATGCCGAGTCGGATCAGGCGATGGATGCTGCCTCGGCACCAGAGTGGCTGGCCGGTTGGGAAATCCTGCGTGCCGACAAGGCGGGCAATGTATTTTTCACCCTCTTAAAGCCTGATGACAAAGGCCTGAATTGAGGCATAATTCGCGTTCTTTGCATTCTGGCCAGCAACATAGTTGCCGAACGAAAAACCCTGAAGGACAGCCTTATGGTCACAGCTGTATACCCTGGAACCTTTGATCCGCTCACCCGCGGCCATGAAGATCTGGTGAGGCGCGCCTCCGGTCTTTTCGACAAGCTTATCGTGGGTGTCGCTGACAGCAAGAATAAGAAGCCTTTCTTTTCTCTGGACGAGCGTCTTGATATCGCCCGTGAAGTCTTGGGTCATTATCCGAATGTGGTGGTCGAAAGTTTTTCCGGCCTGCTGAAAGATTTCGTGCGGCGCCACGATGCGCGCGTGATCGTGCGTGGCCTGCGCGCTGTGTCTGACTTTGAATATGAATTCCAGATGGCGGGCATGAACCGTTATCTGCTGCCTGATGTAGAGACTTTGTTTCTGACGCCTTCCGATCAGTATCAGTTCATCTCCGGCACCATTGTGCGTGAGATTGCGGTGCTGGGTGGTGACGTCTCTAAATTCGTCTTCCCTTCTGTAGAACAATGGCTGCAGAAAAAAATCGCAAGCGACCACAGCTGAGGCAAACACCGTGGCCTTGATGATCACCGACGATTGCATCAATTGCGACGTTTGCGAACCCGAGTGCCCGAATGACGCCATCTTCATGGGGCCTCTGATCTATCAGATCCATCCTGACAAATGCACTGAGTGCGTCGGGCATTTCAATGAGCCCCAGTGCCAGCAAGTCTGTCCCGTGGCTTGCATACCCATCGATCCCTCGCATCAAGAATCCAGAGTCATGTTGCAGGCAAAATATGAAAGACTGCAGCGCGCTTTGCGCAAGGACTGAGCAAGTAGTTTGATACAGATGAACCTTGCCCTCGCAGAGGTGTCTTCTTTGGTATTCCTGCATTCAATCCTTGTCCATGGCAAGCACGGAAGAACAATTAAGCGAGAGTAAGGAGCAGCTCAGGCTGATCATCGATAACCTCGCCGAGGGACTGATCGTGGTCAAGCCCGATGGTCAGAGCCTGCACTGGAATCGTGCTGCGATCGAGCTGCATGGTTACAGCGAACAAGATGAGCGCATGGGCACGCTGCAGGAAATCATCAAAGACTATAAATTGCTCACCCCTGAGGGACATGTACTCCCTGAGGATATGTGGCCCATACCTCGTCTCTTGGGCGAAGGCTCGCTGCGCGACTTCGACGTCATACTTTGCAATATCAGACAAGGCTGGCAGCGCGATGTCCGTTACGGTGGCGTACTGGTGCGTGATGCTGATGGCCATACCCTGATGGGCTTGCTGACCATCACCGATATGACTGAGCACCGCCGAGCAGAGCGTGCCCGTGCCGATGCAGAACGACGTTTACTTCTGGCAGTCGACATCGCCCATCTTGGCTTTTGGGAATGGACCTTGGTTGACGATAGTGTTTATATCTCACCTCAGTGGAAACAATTGCTTGGATATGCGGACCTTGAAATTCAGGGAAATATCAATGAATGGATAAAGCGCTTACATCCGGCCGATAGTGAGATGGCGCAGGCCGAGATTCGACAATTTCTTGCCCAGCCTAAGGGCGTTATGCAATCTGAATATCGCATGCTGCACAAGGACGGTAGCTACCGCAGCATGCTGTCGCGTGCTATCGCTGATATTGATGAAGAAGGAAAAACTATCAGGCTGATCGGCACCATGCTCGATGTGACAGAGCAAAAGCTGGTTGAGCAGCGCGTGCGTGAAGCGGCGCAACATGATCCCTTAACTGGCTTGCCTAACCGTGCGCTTATCTTTGAGTATGCGAGTCATCTGGTGGCAGCAGCCAGCCGTAAGCACAGTCGCGGCGCCATGCTGTTCATTGATCTGGACCGTTTTAAGCCAGTCAATGATTTGTATGGGCACGAGATTGGGGACGCCTTGTTAAAAGAAGTGGCGCAGCGTATGAAGGCCTGCGTGCGTCATGAGGATTTGATAGGTCGCATCGGCGGAGACGAATTTGTGATTGTCCTGCCTTATCTGGGAAAAGGCTATGCCGGCGCTACCGTTGCGCAGCATGTCATTAATGCCCTGTCACAGCCCTTTAATATCAATGGTATCGAACTCTTGATCTCTGCATCCATAGGCATCAGTTTTTACCCTATGCATGGAAGTGATGTGGATCTGCTGCTGCATCGTGCTGATCTTGCCATGTATAGGGCAAAGGAAATCGGGCGCGGCAATTATCAGATCTTTACGCAGGAACTGTGCAATCGTGTCGACACCTCTGGTTCAATTGAAACCAGAATCAAAGAGGGATTATCTAAAAATGGTTTCGAACTCCATTACCAGCCCATTGTCGATATAGACAACGGCCGTGTGGTGGCAGCAGAGGCGCTGTTGCGGCTGCCAGCGGGTGAGGCTGAAGCGATAGGCCCTGAACGCTTTATACCCGTTGCAGAGTCGGCCGGCATTATGGGGCAGTTAGGTGACTGGGTGCTGGCTGAAATTTGCCGGCAGCAGCATGACTGGATAGATCAGGGCATGGCGCCGCTGATGATTTCAATGAACATCTCGCCACTACAATTCCACCAGCGCGGCTTTGCCCATCGATTATTAGATATTGTCCATGAGGCCCATGCCGACCCTCATTTTTTACAGATTGAAGTCACTGAGGCCGCTGTAATGGAACGTATCGACGATGCGATGGATGTGCTCAATGAATTACATGCGGCCGGCATACATATCGCGCTGGACGATTTCGGCACCGGTCAATCCAGCCTGAGTGCCCTGAGCCGTATGCCCCTTGATGTTCTGAAGGTTGATCAGTCTTTTATTCAGCAGCTCTCGCATGATCGTGGCAGCCAGGCCGTGACAGACTCCATCATTGCCATGGGTCAGTCACTGGAGATGGACGTAGTAGCAGAGGGCATAGAGTCCGAACAGTCCCTGAATTACCTGCGATCGCATGGATGTGCTCAGGCACAGGGAAATTATTTCAGCAAGCCCATGACTGCAGGTGAGTTTTTGAAGTGGTATCGCCAGTACTTGCCTGCGTTGCCATTAGCCTCATGTCCGGCTACGCAGCTGCACTGAAAAAATCAGATAGCCGAAGCTTCCGGATGCCGTGGATATTTCAGAGTCTCGGCAATCAGGGCAAGTGCGCCGGCACATTCAGTGCGTGACTGGGGTCCCCCAAGGGAAATGCGTACCGCATTCGGCGGGTCGCCGTCGGTGCAAAAGGCGGCGCTGGCGACCACGCCTACTCCCTTGCTGCGCAACAGAGAAGCAAACTCTGTCACGCTCCATGCCTGAGATAAATTCAGCCACAAATGAAAGCCTTCATCCTGAGACTCGAAAGAAAAATCTTTCAGATGATGTCGGGCCAGCACCTGTCTGGCGATGGATTCTTCGCGTACCGCATCCAGCATGGCATGCGCCGTTCCATCAGCCACCCATTGTGATGCAATCGCATTTGTCAGCGGTGAGGCCATGACGGTGGTGGCACGCAATGCGCCCGCCAGCCTTTGCATCTGACGTTCGCTGGGAGCCAGCACATAACCTGTACGCAGGCCGGCGCCTAAAAATTTACTCAGGCCTGTGACGTAATACGTGAGGCCCGGCGCCAGGCTGGCCATGGTGGGCTGCATCTGCCGCGGCAGCATCGCATACGCATCGTCTTCAATAATGGGCACGCTATAGCGCAAAGCAATGTCAGCCAGCGCTTCGCGCCGACGGCGAGAAATCGTCATCGTAGTCGGGTTCAGCAGCGTGGGGTTGCAGTACAGGGCTTTCGGTTGCAGGGTCTTGCATGCAATTTCGAATTCAGCGGCGCTCGGGCCTTCGCTGTCGAGAGACAGAGCATGCAGCTGCACACCCAGTTGCGATGCAATCGCCTTCATGCCAGGATAGGTCAGCGATTCTACGCAGATCAATTCACCCGGCCGCGCCAGCTGTGACACCAGTGCGGCCAGTGCGCTGTGTATGCCCGGACAGACCATCACGCGCTCAGCCTGGCACTCAGGCAGACGCTGGCGCAACCATTGCACAGCAGCGTCCTTATCTTCTTTCAGTCCGCCGAAATCCTGGTAGCGCATCAGGTTGTACAGATTCGATTGCGCCATCAGTCGTGAGGCGCTGTCATGCATGCGCTGCAATAAGGCAGGATGGTCTGGCTCGGGCGGGAGGTTCATCGTCATCTCGGCACTGCTGCCTCCGCGCAGTTGGAAAGACGGGCTGCTGCTGCGTATGAAACTGCCCATGCCGGGACGCGAATCGATCAGGCCGCGCTTGCGTGCCTCGGTGTAAGCGCGTGCGACGGTGGTGTAGTCCAGCTGTAAACGTTCTGATAGTGCGCGCAGTGTCGGCAATTTTTCTCGCGCACTCAGGCGGCCACTTTGTACGTCTTCTGCAATCAAGTCTGCAATCATTAAATAGGCAGGCTGATCACTGGAAGACAATCTACGCAGCCAGTGCTGCGTGAGTTTGCGCAGCTGTGGAGAGAGCTGAAGCTGAGGATCATTTTTTTGAGCGCGCATGGCTGATTGCATCACTTGATTGGAAAATTATCGGCTTGATTGCATTTAAACGCTCGCAGCAATCGTGCCAGCAGCCCTCGCTTAAGCGCAGGCATAGGAACATACATACGCACCTATTCACGCACAGATGCCATGCGCTTTCACGGTGCATTCCTGCCCCTGATCGGATCAGTTGATTGGATGTGGGCGTATCAGGCAGGTGCATGCCAGTGCAAGTGCTTTTGTCCCTGAAGGAAGTCAATGAAGATGAATTTCAGAAGTGCTCTGTTGCAGACGGCGCATGGCTTCTGAATGATTGGATCTTGATTGCAGCCTGCGTGTGAGTCAGGCACCTCAATTGGCACAGTGCTTGCGAAGAGAGTGACGACAAATGTCACATCTCATCCCACACACGGAGAAACTGCCATGCCAAAAGTAACTAAGCCCGCCAATCAGAAAGGTGATTTCCTGGTCGACTACGAAGAGAAGGTGTTCGAAGACGTCAAGGCTGAGCCGGGTGAAAAAGCACTCGTCACTTTCCATACCGTCGCCTTCGAGGGCTCGATCGGTTTCGTGAATTTGCTGCAGGCCACACGACTGCTGCGCAAGGGCTTCGAGACTTCCGTACTGTTGTATGGCCCTGGCGTGACACTGGGCGTCAAGCGTGGTTTCCCGACCTTGGGCGATGAGGCTTTCCCGGGTCATCAGAACTTCAATAATCAGATCACGAAGTTTATGAGTGAAGGCGGCAAAGTTTACGCCTGCCGTTTTGCGCTGCAGGCCTTGTATGGTCATGGTGAAGGCGCACTGATCGACGGCATCCGTCCTGTCAATCCGCTGGACGTGCTCGATATCATTCTCCTGCACCGCAAGGACAATGCTTTCATCCTCGATACCTGGACGCTGTAATTCAGGACGGAGACATCACCATGAGCGCATCCAGAATGGTCCGTGCCGCAGCCGTACAAATCACGCCTGATTTCAATTCGGCTGACGGTACGATCAATAAAGTCTGCGATTACATCAGCAAGGCCGCAGCCGATGGCGCGCAAATGGTGGTGTTTCCCGAAACCTTAGTACCGTATTACCCGTATTTTTCTTTCATACGTCCGCCCATGCTCTCGGGTGCGGAACACATGAAGTTGTATGAACTGGCGCCCACCGTACCGGGTCCGATGACGGATGCCATCGCCGAGCGCGCCCGTACGCTGGGTGTGGTGGTGGTTCTGGGCGTGAATGAACGCGATCACGGAACCCTCTACAACACGCAACTGATTTTTGATGCCGATGGCAGCCTGCTGCTGAAGCGGCGCAAGATCACGCCCACGTTTCATGAGCGCATGATCTGGGGTCAGGGCGATGCTGCCGGTCTGAAAGTCGTGGACACGCGTGTCGGTCGCGTTGGCGCGCTGGCTTGCTGGGAACATTACAACCCGCTCGCACGCTATGCGCTGATGACGCAGCATGAAGAAATCCATTGCGCACAATTTCCGGGCTCACTGGTCGGCCCTGTGTTTGCCGATCAGATGGATGTGACAATACGTCATCACGCACTCGAAGCCGGTTGTTTCGTCATCAATTCCACAGGCTGGCTGACCGATGCCCAGATCACTGCGATGACCACCGATCCCGCGCTGCAAAAAGGTCTGCGCGGCGGCTGTAACACTGCAATCATCTCGCCTGAAGGTGCGCACCTCGTGCCACCTTTGCGCGAAGGCGAGGGGATATTGATTGCTGACCTCGACATGAGACTCATCACCAAGCGCAAGCGCATGATGGATTCTGTCGGTCATTATGCCCGTCCCGAATTATTGTCATTGGCGATCAATGACGTACCTGCAGTCCCTGTGATGCAGATGCATCACACAACACAGCATTCCCATTCCTATTCAGAGAACTATTCAGCCCCAGTCAGGAGCCCTAGCCATGAGCACCCCATCGATACCGAAAGCCCCGCCATCGGCAGCAGCGCGTCAGCTCATGACGGAACTTCAGTCCTTAGGGTTGCGGCTCGATAATCCGTCCTCACCCAATGCAGGTGTTGCCAGCCGTCGCGGCGGTGCCGGTCCTTCGGATCATAAGGCGGTCGTGGTTGATGGTCACACCATCATGGTGCCGGTGCATACCTCTAGCGCATGGAATTCACCCTTCGTAGCGCAAGCACCGGATGCAGAAGGAAAAAGTGCTCTGATGAAGGGCGCGATACCGATTGCAAATATTTCTTTTCCTAAGTCGCCGCGTTTCTATGAGCGTCAGACCGAGGACGGTATTCCCTATTCACAGATCGCGACTCTGCATGGTTCGGATGTGCTGGCTACGACGGTACTGCAGACCTGCATACGCTATGAAAGCCGTCGTAAGACCTGCAAATTTTGTTCTATAGGTCAGTCACTGGCTGCCGGCCGCACCATCGCCCACAAGACACCGGAACAACTGGCTGAAGTGGCGCGTGCTGCGGTCGAGCTCGATGGTGTCAAGCACATGGTGCTGACGACAGGTACTCCGCCTACCCCCGATCGAGGCGCACAGATTCTGGTGGACAGTGCCTTTGCTATTCGTGCTGCGGTCGATATTCCGATTCAGGCGCAGTGTGAACCGCCAGATACCGATCAGTGGTTTGTGCGCATGAAAGCAGCGGGCATTGATACGCTGGGCATGCATCTGGAAGCGGTCACGCCAGAGGTGCGTGAACGCATCATGCCGGGCAAAGCGAGTGTGCCTGTAGAGCGTTATATGGAAAGTTTTGAGGCGGCGGTTGCTGTCTTTGGACGCGGTCAGGTCAGCACTTATATTCTGGCGGGGCTGGGAGATACACCGGAAGCGATTCTGGAAATGTCCGCCAAATTATTAGATCTGGGTGTCTATCCTTTCGTGGTGCCTTTTGTGCCCATCAGTGGCACACCACTGGAAGATCATCCGGCGCCTTCGCCTGAATTCATGAAATCGATTCTTGAACCACTGGCCGCCATGGTGAATGCAGCGAATATGCGTTCTTCCGATATCAAGGCAGGCTGTGGCAAGTGCGGCGCCTGTTCTTCTTTGTCGATCTACGAAGGCTGAGCCTGAAACCGAATGAGGGAGCGTGCGCCATGCTGGATCTGGATGTCATCTGTGAATTGCCCAAGGAATTTCTGCCCTGCGAATTTCGCATCAAACTGGCGGAAAGCGAATGGGAAATGGAACAGGCAAGAAAGCTCAGGCGCGCTGTGTTTTGCATAGAGCAGGGCGTGTTTGTCGGAGACGACAGTGATGCGCTGGATGAGATCGCTGTACCTATCGTTGCTGTGTCCTGCATAGGCGGCATGGCAGATCAGGTGGTCGGCACCGTACGCATACACAGCCAGGGCGATGATCTGTGGTGGGGCTCGCGCCTTGCCGTTCATCCTGCCTTCCGTCACTACGGTCACATAGGAGCAACCCTGATACGCATGGCTGTGTCAACCGCTCATGCACGCGGTGCACGCATTTTTCTGGCGCAGGTGCAGAGCCAGAATCGTCCCCTGTTTGAAAAACTCCACTGGCTGGCCCTGAAAGAAAATCTGCGTTTTGGACGGCCGCACTGCCTGATGCAGGCTGACCTGCATCATTACCCTGCCACAGAAGCACCTATCGCCTCACTCGTGACGCGCTCAGGGAGACTGACGTGAATCAGCAAGAGCTCAGCAATCTGACCACCGCCTTACTGGCAGGACGCGGCTTTGCCCATAAGCGCGATATAGGTGATGTGATGGGTCAGCTAACGCGCATGCTTCCTGTCGGTGGCAATGCACTGAATGAAGCGATCGCCGTCGGTGATGACTGTGCTGCCATTCCCGATGGTGATGGCTATCTCTTGTTGGCGATCGAAGGCTTTGTCGATGATTTCGTACAAGAGATGCCCTGGTTTGCCGGTTATTGCGGCGTGATGGTGAATGTGAGCGACATCGCCGCGATGGGCGGTCGTCCGATTGCCGTGGTGGATGCCTTATGGAGCCGTGGTATGGACCCCGCTTCAGACGTCTTACAGGGCATGAGCACAGCGGCGCAGCGCTATCAGGTGCCGGTGGTGGGCGGCCATACGAATAACCGCAGCGAACGTGGTCAGCTCGCTGTAGCCATTCTTGGCCGTGCCAGAAAATTACTGACCAGCTTCGATGCCAGACCAGGCGAGACCCTGATGATGGCGGTTGATCTGCGTGGCAGCTATGAACAAGACAAGCCTTACTGGAATGCTTCCACCAAGGCGCCGGCAGAACGCTTGCGTGCTGATCTTGAATTACTGCCCGAACTGGCAGAGCGGGATCTGTGCAAAGCGGCCAAAGACATCAGCATGGCCGGCGCCGTCGGCACGGCTCTGATGCTGCTCGAATGCTCAGGCGTAGGTGCGGTGATTGATTTGGCGACGCTGCCGCGTCCCGAGCATGTGCCCATGCTGCGCTGGCTGCAATCCTTTCCCAGCTTTGGTTTCATCATGAGCGTGCCGCCGGAAAAAGTGTGTGACGTGATGGTGCATTTTTCTTCACGCGATATCGCTTGCGCCGCCATCGGTGAAGTGACGGATTCATCTGAAGTGTGGTTAAAGCATGGCGAGGCGCGCAGTTTGCTGTGGGACCGCGATGCCGACACCTTCATCACGGCGCGTGCTGCCTGAACAAAGAATTTAGCTTAGGAGAAGTCCATGCCTGCAGTTTATTTTCATGTGCGCTGGCCCGACCAGACCGAGTCGCATTGTTATTCACCATCGACGGTGATTCATGAATATTTTGCGCCTGGCGATCAATTGCCCATGTCGGAATTTTTGACGAGAGCAGAGACGGGTTTGACTCTGGCCTCAGAGCGCGTACGGGCAAAATTTGGTTTTGCCTGTTCGTCTGCCATGGATCAGCTTGCCAGCATCGAAGTCGCTGCCCGGCGATTTGCCCCCGATGCGGTGGTCGAAGTGCTGTCTGTCGACTGAATACAAAGCCTAAACATCGCTAACTGTTTCGATTCAATTTTTAAACGATAAAACCATGAACTCATCCACCCTTCCTTCGCATACTGATGTCGTCATTGTTGGTGGCGGCCAGTCGGGCCTGTCGGTCAGTTACTACCTCAAGCAACGCGGTATCAGTCATGTTGTGATCGAAAAAAATGATCTGGTCCATACCTGGGGTTCGCAGCGCTGGGACACTTTCTGTCTCGTTACGCCGAACTGGCAATGCAAACTTCCGGGATGGCCTTATGCAGGTAATGATCCTGATGGCTTCATGAAAAAAGATGAAATCCTTGCGTATCTTGACGGCTTTGTGAAGCATGTGAATCCACCCACCTGTACCGGTGTGAGTATCAAGCAGCTGGTCTTGCAGGCCGAAGGCTATGCACTGGTGACATCCGCCGGCACCATCACGGCGAAGCAAGTTGTGATCGCCTCCGGTGCTTATCATGAGCCTGTGATTCCACGCATGGCTGAACGCCTTCCGGCGCACATTGTGCAGCTGCATTCAGAACAATATCGCCATCCTGATGCTCTGCCAGAAGGTACGGTACTGGTGGTCGGGAATGGACAATCCGGTTCACAGATTGCAGAAGACTTACATCTGGCCGGACGTAAGGTCGTGCTGGCCGTCGGTGATGCACCCCGCTGCGCGCGCTTCTATCGCGGCAAGGATGTGGTGACCTGGCTGGCCGAGATGGGTTATTACGATATTCCTGTACATGATCATCCCTTGCGCGAAGGCGTGCGCGACAACACGAATCATTATGTGACGGGCCGTGACGGCGGTCGTGATATTGATCTGCGCCGCTTTGCTCAGGAAGGTATGGAGTTATACGGATTACTGAAAGGTCTGGACAAAGATACCCTGCAGTTCGCACCGAATCTGAATGAATCACTTGATCAGGCTGACGGCGTTTACAACCGCATCAATGCCTCCATAGATCAGTACATTGCAACCCATGGGATAGATGCGCCACCACCCTCAGTGTATGAACCGGTCTGGCAGCCATCAGCTGAACGCACAGAATTAAATCTGTATGAAGCGGGCATTACCAGTGTGATCTGGTGCATAGGATTCAGGCCGGATTACAGCTGGGTGCAGGCACCGGTCTTTACCGGCAATGGCACGCCGGTACATCAGCGCGGCGTGACGCAACAAGCCGGCCTGTATTTTGTGGGGCTACCCTGGTTGCATACCTGGGGCTCAGGACGTTTTTCCGGGGTGGCTCTGGATGCCCTGTATCTGGCAGAGCAAATTGAGGCGAGGCTGTCTGGAAAATCGGATGTGCTGCCCGAAGATCATTTGCTGCCTGTCTGATTAGGCGCGTTCAAGCAGTAGCACTGCGGTGGTGTGATCCCTGTATTTGAGTTACAGAGATCACACCATCTTCCTGAAATGCAGGATCAGGAATCCAGGGCAGATGCAAGCCGCAGATCAGCGGCCGGAAGCATCGTGTTCAGACGTTGAACAGGAAGTTCAGCACGTCGCCATCCTTGACGACATATTCCTTGCCTTCAGCGCGCATCTTGCCAGCTTCTTTTGCGCCCTGTTCACCCTTGTGAGCGATGAAATCTTCAAAGGCAATCGTCTGTGCGCGAATGAAGCCGCGCTCAAAATCCGTGTGAATCACACCCGCAGCCTGAGGCGCGGTATCGCCCTGATGAATCGTCCATGCACGCACTTCTTTCACGCCTGCAGTGAAATAAGTCTGCAAACCCAGCAAACTGAAAGCGGCACGAATCAAACGGTTCAGTCCGGGTTCATCCATGCCCATGTCCGCTAAGAAGGCACCTTTATCGGCATCATCCAGATCGGCAATTTCTGCTTCGATGGCGGCGCAGATGGCGACGATAGGCGCATGCTGTGACTTGGCATAATCACTCAGCAAATCGAGCAGAGGATTGTTGGTAAATCCAGTGTCCGAGACATTGGCGACATACATCGCTGGCTTGGCCGTGATCAGGCAGAGCGGCTTGATCATCGCCATCTGCTCTTTGTCCAGACCCATGGAACGCACAGGCTTGGCATCATTGAGCTGAATCTGCACGCGCTCTAACAGTGCCACCAATGCGATGGCATCCTTGTCACCCGAACGAGCCTTTTTGGTTTCGCGGTGTATGGTTTTTTCTACCGTGGTCAGATCAGCCAGGGCAAGCTCAGTCTGTATGACGGCAATATCATCCAGCGGGCTGACCTTGCCTGCCACGTGAATCACATTCGGATCTTCAAAACAGCGCACCACGTTCACGATGGCATCGGTCTCGCGTATGTGCGCGAGAAACTGATTGCCCAGACCTTCACCTTTGGATGCGCCCGCAACCAGACCGGCGATGTCTACGAATTCCACAGCCGCAGGCAGCACACGTTCAGGCTTAACGATCTCTGACAGTTGCTGCAGGCGCGGATCAGGCACTTCAACGATGCCGACATTCGGCTCGATGGTGCAGAAAGGATAGTTCTCAGCCGGAATGCCCGCCTTGGTGAGAGCATTGAAGAGGGTGGACTTGCCGACATTAGGCAGGCCGACGATGCCGCATTTGAGGCTCATGGAGGTCAATATTCTGAAAAAAAGAGATTATAGCGCTCAGCGTATGGCGCAGCGGGGAAAGGCGGGCCGTATCAGTTGCCGAAATAAAGTGAAACCAGCTTTGAATGAATGAACTGCGCAGCAGGCCTGTCGTGCCAAAGGGCCGAACTCAGCTTAAATCGGAGTGCTGCCGTCGTGATGTGTCAGGCTACCCACAATGTCAGCATGCGTCTCCGTCGATACGGCCGGGTCTAGTGTTTTGGTGCGTAACCAGACGTCTGCCATCGTGCCCGTGCTGCCATCGTTCATGGTGAAGCTGCTGATCAGACCGACCATGTTGCCGGCATCGGTCAGGTTCGAGTCTACGGGATGAAGATCAAGCGAAGCAACGCCTGCAGCGCTGAGTGAAATTAATTCGCCGGCATCGGTTTTGCCATTCGCATTCTGGTCTGCCCACAGCAAGAGCTTGCTCCAGTTTGCATCATGGATATCGATGAGGCCGTCATGGTTGGTATCCTGCGCAGCCAGTGCGACATAACCATCCGTTGCGATTTTTCCTTTGCGTAGGGCCGTTGCATCACCAAATAATTCAGCACCATTGTTGATGATGCCGTCATGATTCAGGTCTATCGCCAGCAAGGCATCACCGGAGTCTACCCATCCGACTTTACGCGCTGTTCCGGTCGCTTTCAGATCAAACGTCACGCCAGCATCGACGGACTGGCTGAAGTGGCCATCGTGATTCAGGTCAAGCATGATGGGACTATTGAATAAATAGCGTCGTTTCCACCCGAGTGCTGCGATCTGAGTGTCTGACCAGGATTCAGACTGAGTCATGATGGACGCGACTTGATATCGGTTCAGACTGGCAATTTGTGTCGTACTGAACTCGTCCAGCGCATCTTGCGATAAATATTGGATACGAGTACCTAAAACGTCAATTTGTCCTACGGTCATCACATCAATCTGACTCACAGTGAGCGCATTTAATTGCGCACTGTCCATGGATAATAACTGACCATTTCTGATGATCGCAAACTGCGTAGGATCGATGGCGCTGATCTGCTCCGTTGTGAATGAGGCAAATTGAGCGTTAGATAGAGCCCGAATGGTGGTTGTTGCAATGCTGTCCAGTGAGTCGGGGTTGATTTCGGCTATTTGCGCATTCTGCAAATAGCCCAGTTTACTCAAATTTTGCAGGGCATCGAACTGGGATGCATCCATGGCAAAAATCTGTTGCGCACTGAGCAGACGAATTTGCGTCTTAGATAGCAATGAAATTGAAGACGGCGTCCAGGCTTGTATATCCTGGGTTTCTATGGCCGCAAGCTGGCTGGAACTCAAGGCGTGAATTTGCGCCTCGGTCAACACATCAAAATCATACTCATTCATAGAGACAATTTGTGCGGTCGTCAAGCCAGCAATTGCCGATGACTGAACGGCAGACAACTGATCCTGACTGAAGGAGTCGAGCTGAGCAGTCGAAAGCGCAGCAATTTGCGCAGAATTCAAGAAAGAAATTTGTGTCGTGCTCAGTTCATCGATTTGAGTTGATGTCAGTGCTTGAATCTGTATCGTACTCAAATAAGATAACTGCAAAGTCTGCAGACCATCGATCTGATCGACAGTCAAATTATCAATGGTGCTGGAGTCGATGGCCTGAATTTGTGACTTATTCAAGGCGGCCAGTTGTGCCGTCGTCAAGACACTGACCTGATCTCCATCGAGCGCATGAATCTGCGCCGTCGTCATGCTGGCAATCGAGCTACTGCTGATCAGCTTGATCTGACTCGTGGTCAACAGATCTATCTGATCGGTCGTCAATGCAGGCGCTTGTTTCTGAGTCAGTGCGGAGGTCTCTTCCGTAGTGAGCGAATCAATATCATTGCCTATAGCCTGGATCTGGGCTGTGCTTAAGCTGGCAAACTGCATGCTGCTGAAAGCCTGCAGCTGGTCTGTACTGAGGCCGTCGATGGCCGCTGTCGTCAGGCCGCTGAGGCTGCTGGTTTTGATGGATTGAATCTGCTCAACAGTCAGCTGGTCGAGCTGTGTTTCACTCAGTATAGAAAGCTGTTTGGATGTCACACCCTGAAAACTGTCGGAACTGATGGCGGAAATCTGATCAGTGGCGAGATTCGTTACCTGAGCTGTTGTCAGCACAGCGATCTGATCCGAACTTAATGCGCCGATCTGATCCGTAGTGAGTGTATTTAATGTATCGCTGGTGAGTGCTGTCACTTGTTTCGTTGAAAGCGCAGTAATTTGCGCCGTCGTCAGGGCATTTAATTGCTCACTGTCGATCACGTTCAGCGCTTGCGTGATCAGGCCGCTGACGGCATCGGTACTGATGGCAGCAAGCTGATCGGTGCTGAGCAATACCAGCTGAGCGCTGGTGATGGAACTCAGCTGAGAACGAAGCAGGGACGATACCTGTTCTGTCGTCAGTCCTGACAATTGGGTTTCCTGCAAACTCGTTAGCTGAGTTTTTCCCAGTTTGGTAATGGCATCACTGGAAATAGCTGAAATTTGATCCGAGCTCATCACATGGATCTGCGCAGTCGTTAGTCCGGCAATCTGCGTCGTTCCCAAAGCCGCAATCACGGAGGTGTCGAGTTGCTGTACATCCTGCGTTTCTATCGCGGCCATTTTCCAGCTGGGCAGGGCAGCGAGCTGATCATCACTCATGGCAGCAAACTGTGAAGTCGTCAGTGCTTTAATTTGTGCTGTTGAAAGACTTGCCAGCGAAACGGATGTAATGCCTGTGATTTGATCCGTGGTGATCTGTGTGATTTGACTGGTTTGCAGCGTCATCAGATCAGCCGATTCGATCGCGCCGAATTGTGCTGACGTCAGCGCAGCCATTTGCGCCGTGCTGAATGCTTTGAATTGTTCGGAAGTCATGGCAGCGACCTGGTCAGTACGCAGTCCTGCCATTTGACTCGTAGTCAATGATTTGATAGCCGCTGTATCCAGACTGGCGACACTGCTTTTCGACAGGCTGGCAATGTTGGCGCTGCTCATGGCTGATAATTCAGCGGCACTGACACCGATCAGCGCGATCGCTTGCGCCGTACTCAACGCGGCCAGATCGGAGCTTTCAATAGCCTGAACCTGATTCGTGGTCAGGGCAACGAACTGACTGGTGGTCAGCGACGCCATTTGAGCGCTGCTTAAAGCAACAATTTGTTTGGTCGTCAGCGATGCTATTTGTGTCGCGGTAATTGAGCGCAACTGTGAGCTGCTGAGTGCGCCGATATCGACCGATTCAATCGCTGCTATTTGTTGTGTACTTAATAAAGCGATTTGTGTATTCGTCAGTGCAGCAATCTGTGTGGAGCCAAATGCCACTATCTGAGAAGTCTTGAGCGCAGATAATTGAAGACTGGTCAATGCAGC
The DNA here is from genome assembly GCA_903872555.1 of uncultured bacterium. GTDB lineage: Bacteria > Pseudomonadota > Gammaproteobacteria > Burkholderiales > Burkholderiaceae_D > Pernthalerella. Next base: position 1,605 of record CAIQLE010000321.1, on the reverse strand, counting down.
CACCTTTGCTGCACTCAGATTTGAAATATCGCTTACTTTAATCGCAGCGATTTGCGCCGTACCAAATGCCGCCATTTGCACATCGGAGATCGCGCTCATACTGTCTGAGCTGAGTGCGGCGACCTGATCGGAACCGAGCTTACTGAATTTTTGATCGCTGATGGCGCTGATCTGTGCCGTCGACAGTGCATGGATTTGTGCTGTCGATAACGCCACCAGCTGAGAGCTGGACAGATTTTTGATCTGAGCGCTCGTCATCACGCTCAGATCAGAAGTCTCTATCGAATGAACCTGGTCTGTACTTAATGCCGAAATTTGACTCGAGGTGAGTGTGCGAATCTGATCGGAAGATAACTTGGCCAACTGACCATTGCTGCCTGTGGTCAGTGCGGCAATTTGCGATGTTTTCAGGCCGGCGATCTGTCGCGTCGTTAAACCGGCAAGATCATTGGTTTGTATGGCCTGAATCTGGTCAGTACTCAGTACAGCAAGTTGCTGCGCGCTGAGTACGCCGACCTGACTGGAAGTCAGCGCAGCAATTTGCAGGCTATTAAAAACGCTAAAGTCAGTTGATTCTATGCTGGCGATTTGGGCACTCGTCAGGGCAGTAATCTGTGTCGACTTCAGATTTCCAAATTGATAGCTCGTTAAGGCCTTGATTTGAGCGCTAGTGAAGCCCGGTACATCGACTGTTTCAATCGCATTCAGCTGATCACTGCGCAGTAATTGGATTTGGTCGGTTGTTAATGCGCCTAATTGCGAAGAATTCATCGCAGCGATGTGCCGCGAGTTGAGGCCGTCTAATTGACTTGAGCCGAGCTTGTTAAGCTGGCTGCTGGTCAGCCCCGCGATGCTGCGTGAATCCAGGTAGCCGATTTGCTGATTATCCAGTGCATTGAGCTGCAGTGAGCTTAATGCACGAAGCTGATCGGAAGTTAATCTGCTGAGTTGCGGATTGCTGAATACAGCGATATCAACTGCTTCTATGCTGCTGATTTGTGCCGTGGAAAATGCAGCAATCTGCTCGGGCCTGAGATTTTGAATCTGAAAACTGGTGAGGGCCTTGATTTGAGCGCCATTCAGGCCGGGAATATCGGCGGGCTGAATCGCATCAATCTGAAAATCTTTCAGTAATGGGATTTGATCAGTGGTCAACACACTGAGCTGTAAGCTGTCTAGCCCCCTGATCTGATCGGCCCGGAAACCTGCTAACTGAACCTCACCCAAGCTGGCGATCTGGCCGCTTGTCAATCCGACAATGTCCCTGACTTCGATGCTGCTGATCTGTTCTGAGCTGAACGCCTGTAATTGGTCTGTAGTGAGCCAGCCCACTTGATCGGCTGTAAGAGCGATTATTTCCCGGGAATCCAGATCACTGATAGCAAGCGGACTGTAAGCGGCAATAACATCCCTTCCAAGCGATTGGATCTGAGCGGGGGTCCATCCGGTGGGAAAGAGGCTCATTGGGACAAATGCTTAAAAGGAAAAGGAATGGATAGCCACCGCGAAGGCAAGCTGCTGTATTCGTCTATTCGGTATCGCAGGCTGAAACTTTAGTGATCATGAGGCTGAACGCGTATTTTTCTGGAAATAGCGCAGAAAAAT
>CAIQLE010000320.1 GCA_903872555.1 uncultured bacterium | reverse complement strand
TTCGCCGCAAGCAGGTGTAAACAGCGACAGTCTCAATAATAAAAACAGCAGCAGCAAAAACAGCATTGAAGAGAGCAGCATCGCCATTGCCTACAGTGGCGGTCTGGATTCAGCCGTACTGCTACGGCTTGCGCATGATTACTGCCAGCGATCAGGGCTGCGTTTATTCGCTTTTCACATTCATCATGGTCTGAGCCCGAATGCGGATGACTGGCTTGCGCATTGTCAGGCACAAGCAAAGGCATTAGCGATCACTTTCGATGCAACGCGAGTCAGATTGAATGATGTTGCGGGGCAGGGTGTAGAGCAGGCGGCACGTCAGGCACGCTATGCCACCTTGGGCGAGCTCTGCCGCAAGCATCGGGTGCCGCTCCTGCTGAGCGCGCATCATCAGGATGATCAGGCTGAAACAGTCTTGCTGCAGCTCATGCGTGGTGCTGGTTTACGCGGTCTGTCTGGTATGCCCGTTTTCAGCGAACATCATGCTTTGCTGGGAGAGGGAGTGGCTTTGGGGCGTCCTCTGCTGGAATGCACTCGCGTGCAGCTGGAGCACATCGCACACGACCTGTCGATTGAACACATTAGCGATGAATCCAATCTGGATGTGCGCTACAAGCGCAATGCGATACGCCAGCATATTGCGCCTGTCATAGAACGTGATTTTCCCGGATTTGCAGCCACAGTCAGCCGCAGCAGTCGGCACTTGCAAGCCGCTCAAGGACTGCTGGATGAGCTGGCGTCTATCGATTGCAGTCAGTGTGCCAAGGGCGTTGCTTTGCAGCTTGATCGTGTCGCTGCATTGTCAGCTGATCGCATTAACAATTTGCTGCGCTACTGGCTGCAGCAACAAGGCGCAAGCCAGTTGCCCAGCGAAGCACAGCTAGATCAATTGCGCGAACAAGTATTAAATGCGCGTTCTGATGCTCATCCTGAATTGCATCTGTGCGGCATGCGCCTGCAGCGTCAGCAAGGCTTGCTGCTAGCGACGGCCCTAATGGCATCTGCATCAGCTCGCGGCGAACCTCCTGTGAGTAATGTGAACATTCAATGGCGTGGTGAGAGCGCCATCGAGGTGCCCGAGTGGCATGGGCGACTGGTATTTGCTGAGGGGACGGGACTGGAGCGCGAGCGGCTCTTGCATAGCAGTCTGCAAGTTCGGCCCCGAACAGGCAGTGAACGCCTGAAGCCCGACCCAACGCGTCCATCGCGAACACTTAAGAATCTGTTTCAGGAATCGGGCGTTCCTGCATCTGAACGTCCCTGGCTGCCTCTGATTTACCTAGGCGAAGATCTGGTCTTCGCCGCCGGACTGGGTATGGATGCCCGTGGTAGTCAGACAGAAACCGGTGTAAGCCTGCGTTGGGAAGCTCTGGATTAGCGCCTGATCGGGACTGGATTGAGCCTGAAATCACAGGCTGATATTCCCGTTTGACTCGGTAATGCAATTGCATTACCCTTCGTTCAAGGGCGCATCTGCAAAAAAATCAAGCCCAAAACCGCACCGAGACAGGAGGCCCCATGAACACCACACTGGAAGCGGAGTCCACCTTGACCGACCGATATCAAACCACCGTGCCCGAGCCCGTAAGACGCGCGCTGAAGCTGGGCAAACGCGACAAAATTCATTACGCCATTCGTGCTGATGGTGAAGTCGTACTTAGCCGGGTGCAGGTTGCGGAAGAGTCTGATCCTGTGCTGCAGGCTTTCTTGCAGTTCCTGTCACAGGACATGGCATCGCATCCTGAAAAACTGATGGCCCTTGATCCCGATCTGCTCAGTCGTATGCAGGCACTGGTCCAAGATGTTGAGATCGATCTGCAAGCCCCGTTATCGGCAGAGGATGAATGAATCCAGCCGTAGCAGTACCCGTCTTGGCGGAAGGCTGGACGCTCTTTGCGCATCCGCTGTTTCTGGATCAGCTTGAGATTCTCATACGCGAAGTAGAGTCTCTCAAGACTAAAGACCCTGTGGGGTATACCAAAAAAAATGCCAGCAAGCGGCTTTCTGCAATTCTTAAACTGGCTTTCCAAGTCATACCCGAAGATCCAAGCCGACCTGAGTATCGCTTGGGGATGACGCTGGGTGATCAGCGCAAGCACTGGTTTCGTGCAAAATTCTTTCAGCAGTATCGTCTGTTCTTTCGTTTTCACGAAGCCAGCAGGCTCATCGTGTTTGCATGGGTCAATGATGAATCCAGTAAACGAGCCTACGAAAGTGATGATGATGCCTATCGCGTGTTTACCAAAATGCTGAATAAGGGCAGGCCACCGGATAGCTGGGAACAGTTAATATCGGAGTCGCAAAAATCTGCAGGGCGCCTGATGGCGCTGGCGGCCAAGTCCTGAGACCTTAATCGCAGACGATTGCCGTTCAAAAATTGGCTTTCCGCGTTGCACCATGTAAAATATTGCGTTTATTCAGCCGCAGATTCCCCCACAAAAATGGCTTTGATCGTTCATAAATACGGCGGCACCTCGATGGGCTCGACCGAGCGCATCAAGAACGTGGCCCGTCGCGTCGCCAAATGGCATGACGCTGGTTACCAGATAGTTGTTGTGCCTTCGGCCATGTCGGGCGAAACCAACCGCCTTCTGGGCCTGGCCAAAGAAATCACCACTGAGCCTGATCCACGCGAACTCGACATGCTGGCTTCAACCGGCGAGCAGGTATCGGTTGCATTACTTGCCTTAGCCTTACAGTCGCTGGGCAAACAAGCCGTCTCCTATGCCGGCTGGCAGGTACCCATCGTGACGGACAACGCCTACAACAAGGCCAGAATTCAATCGATAGATGATGCTCGCGTCAAAAAAGATCTGGATGCCGGCCGTGTGGTAATCATCACCGGATTTCAGGGCAGAGATGCGGATGGCCATATCACGACCCTGGGTCGCGGTGGTTCCGACACCTCAGCCGTGGCGGTTGCCGCTGCACTGAAAGCGTCTGAGTGCCTGATCTACACAGATGTCGATGGCGTCTACACCACCGACCCGCGGGTTGTTTCCGATGCACGTCGTCTGCGCACCGTGACCTTCGAGGAAATGCTGGAAATGGCATCTCTGGGTTCCAAAGTGCTGCAAATCCGCTCGGTGGAATTTGCCGGTAACTATCGTATGCCTACACGGGTGCTGTCTTCGCTGACGGACCCGCTGATGCCGCTGGAAGAAGAAGCAAATTCCGGCACCCTGATTTCGTTTGAGGAAGACACCAACATGGAACAAGCCACCATCACCGGCATAGCCTTCAATCGCGATGAAGCGAAAATCACCGTGATGGGCGTGCCCGACAAGCCCGGCATTGCGTATCAGATCCTGGGACCTGTCGCAGAGGCGAATATTGAAGTCGATATGATTATTCAGAATCAGTCGGTGGAAGGTAAAACAGATTTCACTTTCACCGTGCCCCGTGGTGAATATGACAAGGCATTGAAACTGATCGATGGTGATGTGAAAGCGCACCTGAAGGCAGCACATGTGATGGGCGATGCTAAGGTCTCTAAAGTTTCCGTGGTCGGTGTCGGTATGCGTAGCCATGTCGGCATTGCATCGCAGATGTTCCGCACCTTGTCGGAAGAGGGCATCAACATACAGATGATCTCCACTTCTGAAATCAAGATCTCGGTGCTGATCGACGAAAAATATATGGAACTGGCCGTCAGAGCCCTGCACAAGGCTTTTGGTTTAGAAAAGGCTTAAAAGCTTAATAGTCAGGCAATAGAGGCCGGGGCTCTCCCGGCCTCTGTCTTTTTCAGCGTGGACTTCTAATGCACGCTTCGGCTGTTCCAAAGGCAAGCTGCTACAGACAAGCTATAATCCACGCCATAAATTAATAAGCGCACAGTTCCAGAGGACTATTTGGGAATCACGTGCCTTCATCCTGGTTTTTCTTATGTGGCTTGTCGATATAGCATTGCGCCGTCCTTACACCTATCTGGTGATGGCGCTGATGATCCTGCTTGCAACACCCTTCGTGTTGCGTTCCACCTCCACGGATATCTTTCCTGAAATACGCATACCTGTGGTCAGCATCGTCTGGTCATATACCGGCCTGCCACCGAAAGACATGCGGGAGCGCATTGTCAGTCCGTATGAAAAAGCGCTGACAACCACAGTCAACGATATTGAGCATATCGAATCGCAATCCACCGGCGGTGTCGCCGTGGTGAAAGTGTATTTTCATCAGAGCGTCAATATCTCCACCGCGCTGTCTCAGATCACGGCCATCAGCCAGTTCATGCTGCGTTCACTGCCCGCCGGTACTGTACCGCCGCTGATCATCACTTACTCCGCATCGACTGTACCGGTCGTGCAGGTGGGACTGAACAGTCCCGTCATGTCTGAGCAGCAGTTAAATGACATCGCTATCAATCAGGTACGTACACAGCTGATCACGATTCCCGGCGTGGCCGTGCCTTATCCCTATGGCGGTAAATTCCGCGTAGTCTCGGTCGATCTCGATACTGAGGCCATGCTTGCCAAAGGTCTGACACCGAATGACATCGTCAACGCCGTCAGTTCACAGAACCTGATTCTGCCCACAGGTACTGTCAAGCTCGAAGAGCTTGAGCATGCAGTCAGGCTGAACGGCTCACCGGACAGTATTGATGGTTTGAATGACTTGCCCGTCAAGACGGTGAATGGCTCAACCACCTATCTGAAAGAAGTTGCGCACGTGCGCGATGGCTTTCAGCCGCAACAGAATATCGTCAAGAACAATGGTCAGCGTGGTGTGCTGCTGACCGTGCTGAAGAGCGGACCAGAATCGACGCTAAAGATTGTTGAGAACGTCAAAGCCAAGGTCGCTGAAATTTCCAAAGGCATGCCCGAAGGTCTGAGCATCGTCACCATGTTCGACCAGTCCATTTTCGTCAAAGCGGCGATCGACAGCGTGCTGCATGAAGCGGTGATTGCTTCTTTGTTGACGGGTGCGCTGATTTTGCTTTTTCTGGGTAACTGGCGTAGCACCTGCATTATTGCTATCTCCATTCCGCTCTCGATTCTGGTTTCCATTTTTGTCCTGCGCGCATTGGGCGAGACCCTGAACCTGATGACCTTGGGCGGACTGACGCTGGCGATTGGCATTTTGGTGGACGATGCCACTGTCACCATAGAGAACATCGAGCGTCATCTGCACATGGGCAAGGATCTGTATACCGCCATTTTTGACGGTGCCAGCGAAATTGCCGTGCCAGCACTGGTATCGACTTTGTGTATCTGCGTCGTGTTCCTGCCTATGTTCTTCCTGACAGGCGTGGCGCGCTATCTGTTTGTACCACTGGCTGAAGCTGTGGTGTTTGCCATGCTGGCGTCCTACTTTCTGTCGCGCACACTGGTCCCTACCATGGCGCTGATGATGATGAAGATGCAGGCGCATCACAGCACTGAAAAGCCCAGTGCATTGCGCAATATCCATCTGAATTTTGATCGTAGCTTCGAGCGCATGCGCCGTATCTATTTGTCAGCCCTGAGTGCGCTGCTGGTCAGGCGCAAAGTGTTTGCAACGGCCTTCCTGAGTTTTTGCGTCGCTTCCTGTGGCTTATTTCTGATTCTTGGCGAGGATTTTTTTCCGGCAGTCGATGCGGGTCAGATACGCCTGCACATGCGCGCACCGACCGGCACACGGATTGAAGAAACTGC
>CAIQLE010000319.1 GCA_903872555.1 uncultured bacterium | reverse complement strand
ATAGCCCTTGTTCAATAAGCCGGAAATATTTTCGTAAGGCTCCTGTGTTACCTGGTCCAGTGCCAGTGACCTGGACTTGTCCTCAACATCGCCCCGCTCCGTCACCCTGTCCTGTACGGCAAATGCGGCACTCATTTGAAACAATGATGCTAAAAATACAATGCGGAGTAATGTTTTATATTTCATGATCCTGAGGCTGGTCCCGATTTTCGAATTTTTGTACAAAGGACAGCAGGTGGCCGGCCCGTAACAGACTAAGAGTCGATGCCTATAATGCCAGAATTGAATAGCATCTCAGAGTTGCGACTTCAGCGAGATGCGCGAACACGGGAAATTCCGAAGCCTGATTCAGGCTTCGGAATTGATGAAAAGGCTTGGACTTTGATGAAAACTGCGTGAAGAGTATGCGTCGGTCAAGTCATTGACTACAACAGCGGCTATCGATTCATCCGGCCTCTGCCAGAAAATCCCCTACCAGTCTTGCGAAGCGAGCCGCATGCTCAATCTGTGTCCAGTGTCCGCAACGGCCAAAGACATGCAGCTGTGAGCGTGAAATCAGATTTGCAAATCGTAGCGAATTATCTAAGGGGATGACCTGATCTTCACGGCCGTGAATGATCAGGGTTTCTTTGTCTATGCGTGCAATATCGGCTTCATTACTGGCCAGTGCATCAACCCAGCGCTGTCGTGGTGCCGGAAACATGCTGGCGTAACTTTCGTGAAAACCGGGACGTATGCTGGCTTCGTATCTGAGCTTGGCGAGTTCATCATTGATGAGTCCGCGGTCATAGGCAAACACATCCATGATGCTGCGCATATTCTCAAAAGATGGTTCATAGCCCCAGACGGCGTCGAGTGCCGGTGTAATGGGAAAGGACACGCCTACGGCACCCATCAGTACCAGTCGGCGTATGCGCTCAGGCCGGCGTATCGTGAGTGCCAGCGCGAGTGCGCCACCAAATGAATTACCCACCAGATCGACTTGCGGCAAGTCCAGCGCATCAATGAAAGCAACCGCCTGATCTACCCAGGTATCCATGTTGTAGACCATGCCTTCAGGGCGCTCGGTAAAACCAAAACCTGCCATGTCCGGCGCCAATACCCTGCGATGTTTGGACAACTCCGGCATCACCAGCCGCCAGTTAACCCAGGCACTCACTCCCGGGCCTGAACCATGAATCATCAGCACGGGGAAACCACTGCCCATGTCGTGATAATTTGTCATTAAACCACCTGCATTGATGCTCTTACCGATTTCTGGAGAAGTCGTTGTTGTGCTCATGACTAACCTTTGCTGAATTATTTGATTTAATTTTTTACTGAATAATTTACTGATTTTTTTCTGATTTTTTCTTTAAACCTGCCTGAAAACATCTGTGCCGTTTTCTATGGTCTGAATGATGAGCTCTGGCGTAGCGCGTATATGCGATTCCAGTGCCAGCGCAGCACGTGCATCCTGCCCTGCCATGGCGCTTTCGAAAATAAATGCATGCTCTGCATGCACATCACGTCCAGACTGCAGACCTATGGCAAAACGGCGGTAACGTTCGCAATGCTGAGTCAGCTGACGTATGACGCGCAAAGTCCATGGGGAGCCACAACCAGACAAAAGCGCTTCATGAAATTTTGCATTCGCCACTTCCCATTGCTTTGCATTAGCCGAGATAAGTGGCTGCTCCAGTGCAGATAATGTGTCGTAGGCATTGCGCAGCTGATTGCGCCAGTTTGTGTCAGCTTGACGTATAGAGGCACGCAGTGCCTCTGTCTCTACACTCACACGCAGATTTGTAATATCCACCAGTTCTTCTATGGTGATATGAGCGACCGTAAAGCCGCGCTGGCCTTCAGCGCTGACCATGGCATCACTCACTAGCCGTGACAGTGCTTCTCGCAGTGTGCCGGCGCCCACGTCATATCTGTCCTTCAGGTGCTCGACCAGTAATTTTTCGCCCGGCGCCAGTCGTCCGGTCAATATGTCTTCACGCAAGAGTCCGTAGGTACGCTCGATCAGGGTTCGGTAGCCCGTGGGCGCTGAGGGCGCTCCTGTATCAACCAGACTGATGAATGTTTTTTTTACCATGACACAACCCTTTTAAATCCTTTTTTGTACTGCTTTGTTCAATGCAAAGTTGAATACTTTGTTGAATACTTTGTTCGCTGCTTTTCTGCTGAATCATTTTTTACCGGCGTCAGAAAATGATGAATGCTACTTATCTTTCATGCGCTGCAGGCGATAACTCAGTTGTGGTCTGGTCAGTCCGAGCGCGCGAGCTGCAGCAGAAAGATTGCCGCCCGAGCGCATCACGGCTTCCTGTATCAGTGCATCTTCCAGTCCTTCCAGACCGAGACCGCGTCGCTGCAATTCATCAAATAATGAATCAACATCGGGCGCCACGCTTTGCTGTAATTCACCCGAAGCATTCACGGTGATGCCCTGTGTACCGGAGGGGAAAGCAAACAAATCTTCCACGTCCACCATCTGTCCGGCAGAAGCAACGATCAGTCCGCGCTCGATCAGATTTTCAAGTTCACGCACATTGCCGGGCCAGGGGTAATGGCGCATGGCGTCCAGTGCGCGGTCAGTAATACCTGCAACGCGCTTGTTATGTTGCGCCATGAATTGATTCAGCAAATGATTTGCGAGTGGTTCTATATCTTCCACGCGCTCGCGCAAAGGCGGAATGGCGATCGGATAGACATTCAGGCGGTACATCAGGTCACGCCTGAAACGACCCGCCGCTACCGCAGCTTCGAGATCAACATTGGTGGCTGCTACGACACGCACATCCACTTTGCGCACAGCTGTCGAGCCTAGTCGTTCGACTTCACCATTCTGCAGCACTCGCAAGAGCTTGGCCTGTGCCGATAAAGGAAGGTCACCTAATTCATCCAGAAATAAAGTACCGCCATCAGCGCGCTCGAAACGTCCCTGTCTTGCCACGCCGGCACCGGTATAGGCGCCTTTCTCGGCACCAAATAATTCACTCTCTATCAGTTCATGCGGCAAGGCCGCGCAATTGACTGCGACAAAAGGTTTATCAGAGCGCTGACTCATGCCATGCAAGGTGCGTGCAAAGCGTTCTTTGCCGACACCGGTCTCACCGGTCAGCATGACGGTGACTTGTGTGTTGGCGGCCTTGCGCAGCAAATCAATCGCGGTAGTAAATGATTTAGAACGCCCTATCAATTCACCCAGATCGTCACTGGGATTGAGCGAAATACGCAGGCTCTCCAGCTCAGCATGCAGATCTTCCATGCGCACCAGCATAGAGTCAGCTTCATAGTCTTCCTGCAGCTGCTCTGCATCAGGCCAGTCTTTCAAGGGACGTCCTTCGATCACGCAATGATCATGGCCACAGGCGCTGCACTGGGTTTCTTTGTAGATCACGGGCTGGCCCATAAAGGCACTCACATAACCTGAGGCATACCCACAGAGCATCCAGCACACGGGGTCGGATTGAGGACCGAAGTGCTTTACATGGGTGTCGACTTCCCAGGAATGATCCCAGCGAAAAATGCCTAAATGCCGGCCAGTCTCCAGATCCAGCTCAAAGTGCTGGGGCGTAACCTGAACTGCACCCTCAAGCATATGCAGCTGGGGACCCACGGCAAATTGTTCATAGGCCGTAGCAGTCGGCCTTACCTGCCGCGCCAGCGCTGCATCCCGGCTACCTGAGGCATAGCCTGTCCGCTTCAGCACGCGGCGGGTTTGTTCGGTGCCTATGGTCTGCATCAATTCCCGCCGCAAGCCCCCCAAAGCCTCCACATGCAGCAAGAGCATCCTGTGGCCAGCCAGCCAGATTCGACCGTCACTGGCCGAAAAATGCACCAGCCTGCGCAGATCGGCGTCTTGAGGTAAGGGTGGGATGGGTGTGTGATTCATTTGCAGATTATCGAGAAAATATTCGGAATTGGAAATGTTTTTTATTTGAGGCCACGAGCAGGATTTGATGATTTAGTGAAATTACAGACTTTATATTTCATCATTTGATGAAATTTCACCCTGTTTAACCCAATTTTTGCTGCTTCGCAGCAAGACCATGCCTTTTCAAATTGAAATCCTTACTGCAAGCAAATTCAAGGAGAAACCTATTTTTATCGATATTTTCCGGCGTCCTTGATGCCTCTGGCACGGCAATTGCCTATGGAGTTATACCAGATAGCAATACCTTGTTATAAGGAAAATACTTTAGATCATGGCCGAGTCCGAATCCAAAAACCCGCTTCCAGAGGTGCCGCATGTGTCGGTTCTGGACTCGATCAATACCGATGCAGCCACTCTGCAGCGCCGCTTTGTACGTGTGACCGAGCGCCGTCCGAATGGTCTGGTGGCCTTCGAGTTTTCAGTGGGCTGGCCAGATATGTCGGTAGAGCTGGTCTTGCCAGAGCCTTCATTTAATGAATTTTGTTCAAAAAACCAAGTGGAATTCCTCACGCAGGCCGTGGGTGACAAGTTAGGAGAGAACCATGACGAGCATTGACCTTCAGGCCAAAGAAATTAAACCGACGCGCAATACCTTCACCCATGTGGCGCGTTATATCGGTGGCGATAAGCCTGCTACCCGCTATCAGGAAGCGACGCTGGGTGCTCAACCCACTCAGAACTTTCACTATCGTCCTACCTGGGAACCCCAATATGAATTGTTTGATGCCTCGCGCTCGGCCATCAAACTGGCGGACTGGTATGTACTGAAAGATCCGCGCCAGTATTACTACGCCACCTGGACCATGGCTCGCGCGCGTCAGCAAGAAGCGGTCGAGGCGAATTATCAGTTCGTCGATTCACGCGGTCTGCTGGCACGCATGTCGGATGAAGTCCGCGCCAGTGCATGTCAGGTGCTGATGCCACTGCGTCATGTGGCCTGGGCCGGCAATATGAATAACTGCTTCATCGCGGCGTATGGCTACGGCACAGCGCTGACGGCGGCCACCACTTTCCACTCCATGGATCATCTGGGCATTGCGCAATATCTGACGCGCTTAGGTCTGGCAGTCGATGAGCCGGGTGTACTGGACGCAGGCAAGAACGACTGGCTGAATGACCCGCGCTGGCAAGTGCTGCGCCGTCTGGTGGAAGACACGCTGGTCATCAAAGATCCGATGGAAATGTTTGTCGCGCAAAATCTCGCGCTGGACGGACAGCTCTACCCACTCATTTACGGCAATTACGTTGATGAGCACCTGACGCTGATGGGCGGCAGTGCGATTGCAATGCTGACTTCCTTTATGCCTGAGTGGCATGACGAAAGCATACGCTGGGTCGATAGCGTCATCAAAGCCGCTGCTGCTGAATCAGAAGAAAACAAGGCCTTGCTCTCAGAGTGGGCGCGTGTATGGACAGAACGTGTGCAGGCAGCGCTGGCACCAGTGGCTGAAATCGCTCTCGGCGATAAAGGTCAGGAAGCCTTGAAGGCGGTTGGCACAGCGATCAATGTACGGATAGGCAAAGCCGGTCTGAGCATCTGATTCATCACCTATAAAAAATATTCAGGAGAAAGCATCATGTCCAACGTCTTCATCGCCTTTCAGGCCAACGAAGAATCTCGCCCCATCGTCGATGCCATCGTGGCCGACAACCCGGAGGCAACCGTGGTGTATTCACCGGGTCTGGTGAAAATTGATGCCCCGGGCAGACTGGTGATTCGTCGCGAAACGATTGAAGAACAGATAGGCCGCAAATACGACCTGCAGCAACTGCAAATCAATCTCGTCACCCTGTCCGGCAATCTGGATGAGGATGATGACGAATTCACTCTGAGCTGGAAGCACTGAGCGCCTGTCGCCTCAGCCCTCACTCACTACAGAAAGTCTGCAGATGGACAAGCGCGTAGAGAAAAAAAAGCTCAGTCTGAATGAACGCTATGCGGCGATGTCGCATGGCCTGAACTGGGACACGACTTACCAGCCCATGGACAAGGTATTCCCTCACGATAAATATGAGGGCATCACCATCCGTGACTGGAACAGCTGGCAAGATCCCTTCCGTCTGACCATGGAAGCGTATTGGAAAGCACAGGGCGAAAAAGATAAAAAGCTCTACGCCGTGATTGAGGCCTTTGCCCAGAACAATGGTCAGCTGGGCGTGAGCGATGCACGCTATGTCAATTCGCTCAAGCTGTTCATACAGGCTGTGACACCGCAGGAATATTATGCGCACCGCAGCTTCGCCCACCTTGGGCGTCACATGCGCGACGACGGACTGCGCATGGCCTGTCAGATGCAATCAGCCGATGAACTGCGTCATTTTCAGACTCAGACTCATGCCATGGGCACCTTCAATAAGTACTTCAATGGCATGCACAACCCTGCTCACTGGTTTGATCATCTGTGGTACCTCGCCGCGCCTAAAAGCTTTCAGGAAGATGCCTTCAGCGCCGGTCCTTTCGAGCGTCTGGTCGCGATCAGCTTTTCATTCGACACGCTGCTGAGCAATCTGCTGTTCGTGCCTTATATGAGCGGTGTCGCACACAACGGCGATCTCTCTCTGGTGATTACCAGCTTCAACGCACAATCTGACACCACGCGTCACATGACCATGGGTCTGGAGTGCATCAAGTTCATGCTGGAACAGGACGCTGGCAATCTGCCCACGGTGCAGCGCTGGATAGATAAATGGTTCTGGCGCAGCTATCGTCTGATGACGCTGGCGGCCATGATGCAGGACTACATGCTGCCCAAGCGCATGATGAGCTGGAAAGAAAGCTGGGAGATGTATGTCGAGCCGGCTGGCGAAGCTTTGTTTAAAGATCTGGCGCATTACGGCATACGCAAACCTAAAGGCTGGCAGCAGGCTTGCGATGGCAAAGATCACATCAGCCATCAGGCATGGAATGCTTTCTATGGCTACGGCCATGCCACCGCCTTCCATACCTGGGTGCCGGAAGCGTCTGAACTGGACTGGCTGAATAAAAAATATCCCAACAGTTTTGAGCGTTTTTATCGTCCGCGTCTGGAGCATTACGCCCAGCGTCAGGCAGAAGGCAAGCGTTACTACACCAAGACCTTGCCGATGCAATGCCAGACCTGCCAGATGCCCATGATCTTCACGGAGCAAGGTAATCCACGACGTACCGCGTATCACGAAACTCAGCATGCCGGCGAGACCTTCCATTTCTGCAGTGCGCATTGCGAAGACATCTTCGTCAACGAGCCTGAAAAATATGTGCAGGCGAACTTGCCCGTGCATCAGATTCTGCAGGGACAGTGCTTTGCTCAGGATGCCGATAGCAAAGCAGCCGGTTTCGATGCAGATGCAGCTGTGCTCGATTTCTGTCAGATCAATGCAGGCCGCGACAACCTTGAATTTAAGGGATCGGAAGACGACATCCATTTCGAGAACTGGGGCGGCGGACAAGACATGCAGGAGGCTCAGCTATGAGCGTGACCGCTATCGGAACTTATGACTTCGCTACGCATGACAGCGTCGCTCACTTTGCACAGCCTCTGCTGTATGTGGGCTGGGACGAACACATGATGTTCAGTGCACCTCTGACAGTGCCGCTTTCCATGTCAACCCGCTTTGAGCAACTGGTACATGAGGTGCTACCTGCGCTGTATGGCGAACACCCTGAATTCGCCATCATCGACTGGAGCAAGGTGCAGTGGTTCCGCAGTCACGTGATGTTCACGCCAAATATGCAGGGCACGCTGGCAGAACACGGCTTTGGACATAAATCGGTGCTGCGTTTCAGAACACCCGGATTAGAAGGATTGCACGGCTCCTGCGGCTGATGGCAGGGATCACGCAAGAAGCTGCAACTTAGTCGGCCAGGGATGCAGCGTAATGAAGCAATAAAGGCCGGCGTTTATATCAATAACCACGGAGACAGCAACACATGAAGAAGACTACCTACCTCGGCAGCGCAATCGCCGTGGCCTTGACAATGATGGCCAGCAGCGCGATGGCTGACGAAAAGTGCGGTTTGAGTAATGGCAAGAAAGCTTCGGGCGAGCCTATCCAGATCGGCGCTATCGTCGGCAAAACCGGACCAGAAGACTTTTCGTCTTCGGCCCGTGCAGCAGATGCGTATTTCAAGTGCGTCAATGCGAACGGTGGCATCAACGGCCGCCCTATCGCTTACACCGTTCAGGATGACACTTGGAATCCTGAAGTAGCCTCACAGGCTGCCAACAAGCTGGTGAAAGACACCAAAGTGGTTGCGATGGCAGGCTCTTCGAGCTTCGTCGAATGCGGCGCTAATAATAATCTGTATGCCGCTGAAGGCGTTGCTTCGGTATCAGGTGTGGGCGTTCCACGTGCCTGCTTCTTCGGTAAAAATTATGTCTCCTTCAATCAGGGTCCACGTCAGTCGACGCTGGGTGCTGCTCAGTACATCGTCGAAACCTACAAGCTCAAGAGCCTGACTTGCGTCGCTCCTGGCATTCCTGGTTTTGGTGACTGGGTTTGCGGTGGCGTTGAAAGCTACGGCAAAGCAGCTGGCATTCCTGTCAAGACCGTAATCTTTGATCCGGGCCAACTCGATGGCAATGCGATTGCACTGCAAATCGCTGCAGCCAAAAGCGAAGGCGTTGTGCTGGGTATGCCACGCGGCATGATGCTGCCAATTCTGACGGCCGCTGAGCAGCAAGATCTGGGCAAATCAGCCAAGTGGGGTCTGCCTACCTCGGCCTATCACGCTGACATGCCTAAGGCTGTGGGCAAGTACTGGCACAACAAGCTGAACGTGCACATGGAACTTGAGCCTATGGATGGCGAAGGTCCAGACAATAAAAACTGGAAAGCGGTGATGGACAAGTTCGGCGACAAGAAGGATCCACGTGACACCTTCTCGCAAGCTGGCTATCTGTCGGCACGTGTTGTCACTGATGCGCTGCTGAGCATCAAGGGCAATGTGGATCGCAAGTCTGCTTACACCGCGATTGCCAATACCAAAAAGTGGAAGACCGACATGATGTGTTCGCCTTGGTACTTCGGTAGCGGCGAGCGTCACCAGCCTAACCACAAAGGTCGTGCTGCTCTCCTGATCCCAGGTGGCTTCAAGACACTGACCGAATGCTATCAGTCCAAAGACTCCGAGCTCAGCGATGTGCTGTCCCTCGAAGCCAAGGGCGGTTTGGTCAACTAATCGTCACATTGTTATAAATAAAGGCAAACCGGGTAGAACATGGAAACACTGCTTCCTTTCCTCGTCGTTGGCATCAGCGTTGGCGCGGTGTACGCACTCTCAGGCGTAGGCCTGGTGGTGCTGTACCGCGCCAGCGGTGTGGTGAATTTTGCGTACGGTGCATTAGGTGGCTTAGCCGCCATGGTGTGCTGGCAGGTGATCGACCTGGAGTACGCAGACTGGATGGGCTGGATGGCTGGCATAGGCTCAGCCACCCTGCTCTCCTGGAGCTATGGTCGTTACATCGCTCCTTCACTCACGCATCAGGACAGAGTAGTGCGCGCCATGGCGACACTCGGTTTTGCCTTGATGATCATGGGCATCGCTCAATGGTACTGGGGCGATACCCCACGCCGTTTAGTTTTGCCTACTGATTCGGATGGCATCGAATTTGATGGCCGTCGCTTAATCAGTCATACCCGCGTTGCAGCCCTGTTGTTTGCTGCCTTCGCCACCTTTGGCATGTTGTGGCTGCTGGCAAAAACCTCCTTAGGTCTGCGCATGCGTGCTTTACAAAGTAACCGCACCCTGAGCGCCATTGTGGGCGTTCGTATTAAAAACGTAGACACCTGGGCCTGGACTCTGGCCGGACTGCTTGCTGGTGTGAGCGGTCTGTTCATGGGCAATATGGTCAGGCTGAATCCTACGGTACTGACCTTTCTTGTGATTCCTGCGATGGCTGCGTCCATGGTGGGACGAATGAATTCCCTGACCGCGACGGTACTGGGTGGCCTGGCAATCGGCGTGATTGAATCCATGGTCAACCTGATGCCAGCGGTACAGCGCTACGGCTCGGCTACGGCCTTCGTCGTCGCAATCTTGGCCGTGTTGTGGCAACAGCGCCATGGCATTGGTCTGTCGCGTGATAACAGCCACTTGGAGTAGAGCCCGATGGCCCGTACTAAAGATAAACCCGATATTCCTCCAGGCACGCCCTTACAGCGTCTGCGTCCCATGCTGATCACCTTTCTGGTGGTGGCACTGATAGGACCGCACCTGTTTTCAGCTTACTGGCTTAATACTTTCAGCACCGTCGCCTGTCTGACGCTGGTTGCAGGTACCGTCTCGCTGCTGTATGGACAGCTGGGCATGGTGTCACTGGCGCAGTTTGCACTCACGGGTGTAGGCGGCTGGTTCTGCCTGAGGCTGGTGCACGGCACCGGTATGCCTTTCGAACTGGCATTGATACTCGGTGCCATCATCGCCGGTCTGTTCGGACTGATCGTCGGCCTGCCTGCTCTGCGTATGCGCGGTCTCTACCTCGCACTCCTGACGCTGATGGTGGCTGCCGCCTTCCAGGTGGTGGTGAATGTGATCGGCTTTCCGGATGGTGGTCCTGGCTGGGCCGGACATGTCAGCAATGGTCAGCGTGCCCTGATTCAGCGTCCGTGGATAGCCAGCAGTGATACGGCCTACTTCCAGTATGTGATGTTCTGGCTTGCCATCGGCATGGCACTGATCGAATGGACACGTGCCAGCCTGCCCGGCCGTGCATGGGGACTGATCCGTAAGAGTGAAGCGGCTGCGATTGCTGCCGGTGTCAGCGTGGTGCGTTACAAAGCACTTGCCTTCACCATTGGTGGTGCACTGGCTGGTCTGGCAGGTGGCCTGATCGCGGGCCTGAATGGTCAGCTCGACAATACGGGCTTCCCGACCAGTCAGTCGATACTCTTGTATGCACTGACCATTGTCGGTGGTTCTTATCACTGGATGGGCGCGGTGTTTGCCGGTCTGTTGATTCGTGCCCTGCCTGCACTGCTGAATGATCACGGTGTGGACGGCAATCTGGCGAATGCGTTTTATGGCTTTGCCTTACTGGTCTCTCTGATTCAGGGCCGCAAAGGTCTGGCCGGTCAGCTGGCCGATTTCTATAAATTTGTACGTGTCAGCCGCATCGTCGAAGGCTCCATCATCTGGGGCGTAATTTCGGTCGGCTTTGCACTTGCAGCTTCGCATTATGGCTATGCCGGTTTCGCAGGCACCTTGTTCATTACGCTGATCGCTCTGCTGTTCAGACAAGCGATTCCCGGTGTGTGCTGGTTGCTACTGGGTTTCTTTGGCAAACGCGTACAGGATTTTGCCGAAGATATGGAAGCCGCCGCTTCGTTGCGTCTGTCACGCGTGATTGAAGCGCTAGGGGGCGTTGCAGATCACCGCATTCTCAAGCGCGGCCTGAATGTGGCTTTCATCGGTTGCTTTGTGGGCTGGGTTGCCTGGGGTGTTTTCGATGTGGATTTCATGTTCGCTGTGACCATCATCTGGGCTGCGATAGGACTGCGCTTCCTGATCGAACTGGCGCTCTACCCTGCCATCCTTCCTTTGCGTCAGCGTCTCGATGAGCGCTATCCCAAACCTTTTGCAGCCTACCGCTGATTGAGAGCACAGCGATGATAGAAATTCATAATCTTTGTGTGCAGTTCGGTGGCGTCAAACCCATCGATGGCCTGACCGTCAATCTGACCAAACCGGTGGTGGGTCTGATCGGCCCTAACGGTGCCGGCAAAACCACGCTGCTGAATGTGCTGTCTGGCTTTGTCGAGCCCAGAGAAGGCTGGGTCAAAGTGAATGGCGAACTGATCACAGGCATACCGGCTCACAAGCGCGCTGACATGGGCTTGCGCCGCACGTTTCAGACAGACCAGATCGCAGAAGATCTGACGCTGCTGGAAAACGTGATGGCAATTGCTGACCATGTGCGCTTTGACAGCCGTGCAGCAGAAACTAAAGCCATCATGGGTGCGATTGATTTTGTCGGCCTGAGTCACCGCCTGAACCGGCGCGGTAGTGATTTGTCGACGGAAGAACGGCATCTGGCAGAAATCGCGAAAGCACTGATAGGCAGCCCGAAACTGGTGATGCTGGATGAACCCGGTGCCGGTATGAGTGAAACCGAATCGGAACATCTGGAAAAAGTCATCAAGGGCATTCCTGCCTATTGCAAGGCGCAAGTCTTTTTGATCGACCACGATGTCGAACTGATTTCAGCCTGCTGTCTTGAAACCATGGTGCTGGACTTCGGCAAATTGCTGGCCCTCGGACCGACACTAGAAGTGCTGAAAAAACCTGAAGTGCAACAGGCCTATCTGGGTAATTTTGATGAACTGGAGGCCGCAGCATGAGTGCCAAGATTCGACCTGCCAATTTGCGTGATGATCATCTCGAGATCAAAAATCTGGTGATGGTGCGCGGTACCAAGCCTGTCACCCATGCGATCGAACTTTCAATTGCACCCGGAGCGATCACTGCGCTGATGGGACCGAATGGTGCCGGCAAAACCAGCACCGTGTTAGGCATTGCCGGAGTGGTGGAACCTGCCTTCGGCGAGATCTGGCTGGATGGCGTGGACATGGTGGGCATGGAGGCCGATGAAATCCGCCGTCTGGGTGTCGCTACCGTACCCGAAGGTCATCAGGTGCTGCGTGAACTGACGGTACGCGACAACCTGCTGGTGGCCGGTGGCGGTCTGAGCCGCGGTGAACTGAATGCATCCATCGACCGCACACTGGAACTCTTTCCTGAATTAAAAGAACGTTTGCAACACGCTGCCGGCGATCTCTCCGGTGGTCAGCAGCAAATGGTGGCGCTGGCACAGGCACTGATCGTCTCACCGCGCTTTCTGGTGATCGATGAATTGTCGTTTGGACTGGCCCCCACCATCGTGGCACGTCTGGTGCCGGTGATTCGCCGCATTGCTGCCAGCGGCATCGGTGTGCTGCTGATTGAACAGTTTACTCAGCTGGCGCTGGCACTGGCTAATCATGCCTATGTCATGTCGCG
Organism: uncultured bacterium; assembly: GCA_903872555.1. GTDB lineage: Bacteria > Pseudomonadota > Gammaproteobacteria > Burkholderiales > Burkholderiaceae_D > Pernthalerella. Next base: position 5,758 of record CAIQLE010000319.1, on the reverse strand, counting down.
CGGTCGTGTGTCGTATGACGGCGAACCCGGCAAGCTGCGTGACAACCCTGAGATTTTGCATCTGGCTTATTTCCCTGTGAGTGACCGTGAAGCAGTCGGCCTCTGATTTTTTTATTTTGACTAACGATTTTTTTAAATATACCAACGCGGAGACCAAGCATGGACACACGTGTCACTAAAAAGAAACTGGGCCTGAAAGAGCGCTATGCCGCCATGACCCGCGGACTGCACTGGGAAACCACCTATCAGCCCATGGACAAAGTATTCCCCTTCGATAAATACGAAGGCATCAAGATTCATGACTGGGACAAATGGGAAGACCCGTTCCGTCTGACCATGGACGCGTACTGGAAATATCAGGCCGAGAAAGAGAAAAAACTCTACGCCGTGATTGAAGCGTTTGCGCAGAACCATGGTGAACTCGGCGTGACCGATGCGCGCTATATCAATGCACTGAAGCTTTTCATTCAGGGCGTGACTCCCTTGGAGTATTACGCTCACCGTGGCTTTGCTCACGTAGGCCGTCAATTCACCGGTGCCGGTGCACGCGTGGCTTCTCAGATGCAGGCGGTCGATGAACTGCGTCACTTCCAGACTGAAACCCACGCCATCTCGCATTACAACAAGTACTACAACGGCATGCACAATGCGAACCACTGGTTCGACAATGTCTGGTATCTGTCGGTGCCTAAGAGCTTCTTTGAAGATGCGTATTCGGGCGGCCCTTTCGAGTTCCTGACTGCCGTCAGCTTCTCGTTTGAATATGTACTGACCAACCTGCTGTTCGTGCCCTTCATGAGCGGCGCTGCACACAATGGCGATCTGTCGACAGTCACCTTTGGTTTCTCGGCACAGTCGGATGAATCACGTCACATGACCCTGGGCATTGAGTGCATCAAGTTCATGCTCGAACAAGATCCTGCCAACGTGCCTATCGTGCAGCGCTGGATGGACAAGTGGTTCTGGCGTGGCTATCGCCTGCTGACTCTGGTCGCGATGATGCAGGATTACATGCTGCCTAAGCGTGTGATGAGCTGGAAAGAAGCATGGGAAATGTATGCCGAATCGAATGGCGGCGCACTGTTTGCTGATCTGGCGCGCTATGGCATTCGCAAGCCTAAGGGCTGGGATGATGCCTGCGAAGGTAAGAATCACATCAGCCATCAGGCCTGGGCGACCTTCTATCAATACGGTCACGCTGCGGCATTCCATACCTGGATTCCAAGCAAGGATGAACTCGACTGGCTGGCCAGCAAATATCCGGACAGCTTTGACCGTCACTACCGCGCACGTCTGGAACACTGGGGCGAACAGGCAGAAGGTGATGAAGGCCGCTGGTACAACCAGATCCTGCCTATGCTGTGCCAGACCTGTCAGGTGCCTATGCTCTTCACTGAGCCAGGCGATCCGACCCAGATCAGTTTCCGCGAGAGCAGCTACCACGGCATGAAATATCACTTCTGCAGCGACCACTGCAAAGAGATTTTTGATCATGAGCCACGCAAGTATGTACAGGCATGGCTGCCTGTGCACCAGATCTATCAGGGTGCCTGCTATCCAGACGAGATCAATCCTGCATCACCTGGTGACAGCCCGGTGCGTGAAGTGATTCGCTACTACGGCATCAAGGGCGGTGAAGACAATGGTGAATTCGCTTCCAGCGAAGACCGTCAACACTTCAAGGCCTGGAGCGGTCGCATGAAGCCTCAGGAACACGGAGACAAATAATGTCCAGTCCCCGCCTTGAGGATGATATGAAGCACCTGGGTGACTATCCGCTGCGCCAGCAAGACGACGAAAGTCTGTTTCATGGCAAGCGGCTGGTTTACCTGTGCTGGGAAAACCATCTGATGTTTGCTGCACCTTTGTGCGTGCCTTTGCCACCGACCCTGCCTTTCGGTGCACTGATTCGGGATGTGCTGCCCGATCTATATGGCGAGCATCCTGAATTCGAATCCATAGACTGGAAGCGTACGCAGTGGTTCAACTCGGACAAGCGCTTCATTCCTGACGTCGGCAAATCACTGGAGCATCACGGACTCGGTCACAAGACACTGATCCGTTTTCGCACACCGGCACTCGAAGGCAGTCGGGTGACGGTGTCCGAAGGTCGTCAGGCGTTTTAAACTTATTTAAAGAAATTACATCATGTCTCAGTTACTGACCATTGAACCTCTGGGTGCCACGATTGAAGTGGAGGACGGACAGACGATACTGGATGCCGCTCTTCGTCAGGGTATTTATATTCCTCATGCCTGTGGTCATGGTTTGTGTGGCACCTGCAAAGTAGAAGTCAGTGCCGGCCATGTCGACCACGGTGTGTCGAATCCTTTTGCCTTGATGGATTTTGAACGTGATGAAGGCAAGACGCTGGCCTGCTGTGCAACCTTGCAAAGTGATGTCACGGTAGAGGCTGACATTGATGATGAGCCTGATGCACGCATCATTCCGGTGGAAGATTTCGACACCACGGTGAGCCGGATTGAAACGCTGACGCCGACCATCAAGGGCATCTGGTTCAAGCTCGACAGAAGTATTGATTTTCAGGCGGGTCAGTATGTGCAGTTGCTGATGCCGGGCGTTGAAGGTGGCCGTCCGTTTTCAATTGCCAATTCACCGGAAGATATTGCACGCACGGGTGAACTGGAAATCAATGTCCGTATCGTCGAAGGCGGGGCCGGTACCAGCTATCTGCATGACAAACTCAAGGTGGGTGACAAGCTGCGCATCTCGGGTCCGTATGGTCGCTTCTTTGTTCGCACTTCACACACAGAGCCCATGATTTTCATGGCGGGGGGTTCTGGTCTGTCCAGTCCGCGTTCCATGATTCTTGATTTGCTGGCGCAGGGCTGCACGCAACACATCACGCTGATCTATGGTCAGCGCAATCTGGCCGAGCTGTATTACGACGCTGAATTCAAGGCGCTGGCAGAAAAATATCCCAACTTCAGCTACGTTCCTGCACTGAGTGATGACGCCACCGGATTCGATGGCTTTCATGGCTATGTGCATGACGCCGCCAAGGATCATTTCAAGGGTGATTTCTCAGGGCACAAAGCTTATATGTGCGGCCCGCCGGTGATGATCGAAGCCTGCTTATCGACGCTGATGCAAGGCCGTCTGTATGAGCGCGATATGTATGCCGAAAAATTCATCACTGCCGCTGATGCCTCCAAGCCACGCAGTGCTTTCTTCAAGCGCGTCTGAGCCATAGGAAGCGAGAGCGATGTTTGATTTTCGTCCTAAGGTACAGGTCACCATAGAGCAGACAGGAGAATCCTATCCCTGCGCGATCGGTGAAAGCCTGCTGAAAGGCATGCTGCGTCTGGGCCGCAAGGGCATTCCTGTCGGTTGCGAGAACGGCGGCTGCGGGGTGTGCAAGGTGCGCATCATTGAAGGAAAAACAGAAATGCTCGGGCCGATCAGTCGTGCCCACGTTACAGAATCTGAAGAAGCTCAGGGCTATACCCTGGCCTGCAGAGTAGGACCCACCGTCGAGGTGAAACTCGAAGTGGCAGGCAAGATGATCAAACCGTTTTCCAAGGGGTTTCAAGCGCAGGCTGCCCCACCTGCTATAACAAAATGAGGAGATAACAATGGGTGTTATGCGTATCGGGCACGTCAGCCTGAAAGTCATGGACATGGCGGCGGCAGTCAAGCACTACACAGAAGTGCTGGGCATGAAAGTCACGATGGAAGACAAGTCGGGCAATGTGTATCTGAAGTGCTGGGACGAATGGGATCGTTACTCCGTGATCCTGACGCAATCCGATCAGGCCGGCATGAACCACGTTGCTTACAAGTGCGAGAAAGACAGCGATCTGGACAGCTTCAAACAGCGCATCGAAGCAGCGGGTATCAAAGTCACAGAACTGGCTGAAGGCAGCATGCCTGCGACCGGTCGTATGCTGCAATTTAAGATGCCTAGCGGCCATGAAATGCGCCTCTATGCACTGAAAGAATATGTGGGCACAGAAGTCGGCACGACTAACCCTGATCCATGGCCTGACAACATCACGGGTGCTGGCGCCCACTGGGTTGACCATGTACTGCTGATGTGCGAACTGAATCCTGAAACGGGTGTCAACAAAGTCGCCGAAAATACTGAGTTCTTTTGCAAGGTGCTGGACTTCTATCTGGTCGAACAAGTCACTGTCGGACCTGGCGGCGCGATTCAGGCTGCAGCCTGGCTGACCCGTACCAACACACCACACGACATCGCTTTCGTCGGTGGCGCAAAGGCTGGCATACACCACGTGTCCTTCTTCCTCGATTCATGGCATGACGTACTAAAAGCAGCTGACATCATGTCCAAGAAAAAGGTCAAGATCGACGTGGCTCCGACCCGTCACGGCATCACGCGCGGCGAGACGATTTATTTCTTCGACCCTAGCGGCAACCGTAACGAGACCTTCGCTGGTCTGGGCTATCTGGCTCAGCCTGATCGTCCTGTCACCACCTGGACCGAAGACAAGCTGTGGACCGGCATCTTCTATCACACTGGCGATGCGGTGCCTTCATTCACCGATGTCTACACCTGATCTTTATTCAGGCTTTTCGTTTCGCGGCCGGCTTCGCCTTGTGCGAAGCCGCCTGCGAGGCGAAATCACGCACCATCGCAACAAAAGCTGCCAGCACGGGCGACTCATCAGATTGCCTGTAGAGACAGCTGAGCTCGATCTCACGCAAATAAGCACTTTCCAGCGGACGGTAGACCACACCCGGCAGGCGCAAGCTGGTCGAGGAAGCGGTCGTCACACAAATACCAAAACCACCTGCCACCAGCGCCACGGCAGTCAGTACATCTTCCACTTCCTGTTCCACTCGCACGATAGCTTTTTCGCGCACAAAGGCCTGCATCACTTGCTGCGCCAGTCCGGCGATAGGCAGATTGGGATACAAGATCAAAGGCTGATCGCTGAGCTCAGGAATGCGCAGCGAAGTTTTTTTGCACAAGGGGTGAGCCTCGGGCAGCGCTACCACCAGCGGTTCGCGCAGTACCGTCTCAACCACCAGATCATCTTCCGGCGGAATCAGGCGATTGAAACCCACGGTGATGCGACGCTCACGCAAGGCTTGAATCTGTTCAGATTTGGTGAGGTTATGCAGCACGATATGGACTTCGGGCCGCTCGGCATGAAAGCGCGCCAGTATGCGCGGAATCACATCGAGCACGCCGGAACCAAAAATACCCACGTCGAGCCGGCCGCTCTGGCCCTGACTGGCCAGCAGCGCCCGCTCTTTGGCGCGCTGCGCCAGCGCCAGCAAATTCGGCACCTCATCCATCAGCGCCTGTCCGGCCTCGGTCAGCGATACGCCTTTGGGCGTGCGCACAAACAGCTCAGCACCGAGATCGGCCTCCAGCGCATGGATCTGACGCGTCAGAGGCGGCTGTGCCATGTGCAGGCGCTGCGCCGCACGCGTGAAATTACGCTCTTCAGCCACCGTCAGGAAGTAACGCATCTGTCTCAGATCCATGCTGTCCGCCCTCAATTCACAATACCTGATAGGTATTGTGAATGAAAAATTCAGTATTGGACAGTATCGCTGGCCACCGCTAACCTCAACCCGTCATTCCACCTTAATCGCTATGAACAAGACTCAACCAAACCTCGTCGCCCCGCTCAGCGTAAGTCAGGCGGTGATCTCATCGGAAGCTGCCAGCATTGCCCTGCAGGCCACGGTGGCGCATGCCAGCAGTCTGGGTATTGCCATCAATGTGGCCATCACGGACAGCGCCGGTGTACTGGCCGGTTTT
>CAIQLE010000318.1 GCA_903872555.1 uncultured bacterium | reverse complement strand
CCTTAGTCGCATTCTCCGTGGGCATGAAACAGGAAGCTCAGGCATTGAAACGCTTCCTGCGCCACAATTTATATCAGCATTATTTAGTCAATCGCATGACCAGCAAGGCCAGACGCATCGTGACAGATTTGTTTGGTATCTTCATCAGCGGCCCTCAGTTATTGCCACCGGATTATCAGACGGCTTCCGGCGATGTGAGTGTGCAGGCGCGCATGGTTGCTGACTATATTGCCGGCATGACGGACCGCTATGCCATGCGCGAATACCGTCGTCTGTTTGCCGTTGACGAAATTTAAGAGCCTCGATCGCGTAGAGTGATAGCAAGCCGGCAGCGGTGCAGGCAGTACGGGACGTACTACAAACCGCTGCAAACATCGGCAGCTACCTAATGAGACTGGCGCTAAGTCAGGTCGCGCAGAGGATGTGCATAGTCTGGCCAGGCGCTCTCGAAAAATCGTTCTGTCATGGCTGGCGTGACTTCCTGCAATGATGCGGGCTGCCATTGCGGTGCATGGTCTTTGTCTATCACCAGCGCACGCACGCCTTCGATCACCTCGCCGTGCTCAAAGCAGCGGCGCACCATGGTTCTTTCCATACGCAGACAATCACCGATCTCCATTGCCGCACCGCGGCGCAGCTGAGACAGTGTCACGCACATCATCAGGGGCGAGCGTTTTTGCATGGTAGCCAGTGTCTTGCTGGCGAATTCACCGCTATCGGATGCGAGGCTGCTCATGATGGCGCCGAGCGAGTCCTGAGCAAAATGCTGTTCTATAGCATCGCGTGCGCCCGCCAGTCTGCTGTCAGCCGGATTGGCCTGTGATGCAAACGGCGCAGTAAAAGTCTGTACGGCGGCACGCGCATCGCTGGCATTCAGCAGTGCGGCTTCAAGTGCCGGCAATTGCGCAGCAGGCACAAACACATCCGCTAAATCAGCATAGATCGCGTCGGCGGCACCGATGATGTCGCCGCTCAGTCCCAGATAGGTGCCGGTCTCACCTGTAGCACGCGAAAGAAAATAACTACCACCCACATCAGGAAACAGGCCTATGCCCACTTCAGGCATCGCCATCTTGGTACGCTCGGTCACGATACGCAGACGTGCTTTCGGCCCGGCCTGCGCAATGCCCATGCCGCCACCCATGACCACGCCATCCAGCAAGGCGATATAGGGTTTAGGGTAATGATGGATCAGATGATTAAGTGCGTATTCTTCGGTAAAAAAATCTTCAATCAGGGCGGTGCCATCTTTAGGCGTCGCTATACCTTTTTGATAAAAGAAGCGTATGTCACCACCAGCACAATAAGCTTTTTCACTGCTGCTTTTGACCAGTACGGCGCTGACTGCGGGATTATCGCGCCAGTTCAGTAAAGCTGCGGTGATGGCCCGCACCATATCGAGCGAGAGTGAGTTGAGTGCGGCGGGACGGTTCAGGGTGATGACGCCGGTATGGCCATGGATTTCGCTGTGTACGTAGTCAGTCATAAGGACAAATGAAGAGACAAATCTTGGAGAAAAGAAAGAGTGTATAGCGATTTGCCGATGCTATCTTCGCCAACAGGAAAGGCGAACTTAAGCCAGAAAAAACGGGCAATAAAAAAGGGCGCTGCTGCGCCCTTTCGGTCTGAGTTTGAATGCTCAGGCGGCTTCGGCTGCTGGCCCTTCGAAGCGCTTGATGCCCTCGTGCTGATGATCCTGAATTTTATCCTTATGTCGCAACACCTGACGGTCAAGCTTGTCCATTAGCAAGTCTATCGCCGCATACATATCCTGTGCTTCGCTGGTAACGTGCAAATCCTTACCGCGCAAATGCAGATGAATCTCCGCCCGCTGGCGTTTTTCTTTTTCTGTGAGGGAGTCTACTGCGAGTATGACCGTAACATCGATCACATTATCAAAATGACGTTTGATGCGTTCCAGCTTGTTTTGCACATACTCCCTGAGGGCGGGAGTTACTTCCAGATGATGACCGCTGATCTTCAGATTCATACACAGCACTCCTTGGCATGTCGTTGCCGGAGGTTGCACAGAGTGTGGCGCGGAGGCCAGGCCCGGCGTAACGCAGCAACGGTTAAAAACTCTGGAACATCTACAGGGACTTGCGGAGGTTGACCGGAGGAATTTTGAGGGCTTCGCGATATTTCGCAACCGTACGCCTCGCAACAACCATTCCTTGTTCAGCCAGCATGTCCGTAATTTTGCTGTCGGAAAATGGACTTTTTGTGTCCTCGGCTCCTATCAATTGTTTGATCAAGGCGCGTATCGCAGTTGAAGATGCTTCACCCCCTGCTTCGGTGGCAACATGGCTGCCAAAGAAATACTTCAGCTCAAACATACCATGCGGGGTCAACATATACTTCTGCGTCGTGACACGAGAAATAGTGCTTTCGTGCAGTCCCAGTGTATCAGCAATTTCACGCAGTACAAGAGGTCGCATGGCAACTTCACCATGCGAGAAAAAATTACGTTGTCTCTCTACTATGGCCTGAGCCACGCGCAAAATCGTATCAAAGCGCTGGCGCATATTTTTGATCAGCCATTTGGCCTCCTGCAGCTGCGAGCTGAGTGAGCCTTCGCCCTTGTTTTGCTTGAGGATATTGGCGTACATGGCATTCACGCGCAGCTTGGGCATGACCTCGCGATTGAGTGTGACTGACCAGCCATTTTTTGCACGTTTGACAATAACATCAGGAACCACATAGTCCGATGCATCCCCCGCAAAGGGCGCGCCCGGATGGGGATTGCAGCGCTTGATAATGACCTGCGCTTCCCGCAAATCCTCGTCATCACAATCCAACAGCTTCTTTAGTTTGTTGAACTCGCGCTGGGCAAATAGTTCAAGGTGACTTTCCACCAGAACCAGCGCCATACGGCGCGTGACCATGGGCACTTTTTCCATGCGGCGTATCTGTAAGGCCAGGCATTCGGAGGCATTGCGTGCGCCTACACCTGCCGGATCAAAGCTTTGCATCAGCTTTAACGCAACCATCAGTTCATCAATGTCGATGTCCAGTTCCTCTGGCAGGCGCGCATGAATCTCATCCAGCGACTCTTCCAGATAGCCGTTGTCATCAAGTGCATCAATCAGCAATTCGACCAGAGCGCGGTCACGACGGTTGTCAACGGTGACGGAGAGCTGCTCCAGTAAATGTTCGCGCAGCGTGGATTCGTGGGCTTCCAGCTGTGGGCGGGCATCATCATCCTCGGGTGCTTTAGATGAACGGGCAACATCATCAAAGCTCCACTCAGAATCACTGCCGGCCTCGTTGCCGCCTTCTTCGCCGGAAGCGGGAGGCGCTTCCATCGCGCCTTCGCCGGCCCCTGCTTCGCCCTGAGATTCTGCTTCGGAAGACGGGGCGGTCGGTGCCTGACTGATAGCGCCATCGGCCAGCAGTCGTATCGAATTATCCAGCGCATCATCCAGACGTTCCAGCAATGGATTGTCGGTCAGCATCTGCTCAAGTTCCTGATGCAGTTCAAGCGTAGACAATTGCAGCAGACGTATAGACTGTTGCAATTGCGGTGTCAGCGCAAGATGCTGTGAAACCCTAAGCTGTAGCGTCTGTTTCATGAGCCTCGCTATTACATGCGGAAGTGTTCGCCGAGATAAACCCGGCGCACTGCTTCATTACCAATGATCTCATCCGGTTTGCCGGAGGCCAGCACGGAACCCTGATTGATGATGTAGGCGCGATCGCAGATGCCCAGCGTCTCGCGCACATTGTGATCCGTAATCAGTACACCAATGCCGCGCTCTTTCAGGAAGCGCACGATGCGCTGGATTTCAATCACAGCGATAGGATCAACGCCGGCAAAGGGCTCATCGAGCAAAATAAAACGCGGGCTGGTCGCCAGCGCGCGCGCAATCTCAACCCGACGGCGTTCACCGCCTGACAGCGAGAGCGCCTGATTATTGCGCAGCTTTTCAATTTGCAGCTCGGCCAGCAGAGTATCGAGTCTTTGTTCGATGACGGCGCGTGTCAGTGGCTTGCCATCGGCTTTCTGTAATTCGAGCACGGCGCGAATATTGTCTTCCACCGAGAGCTTGCGAAATACCGAAGCTTCTTGCGGCAGATAAGACAGACCACGTTCTGCACGCTTGTGTATGGGCAGTTCAGAGATGCGTTCGCCATCGAGCATGATGTCGCCGGCTTCGGAAGGCACCAGTCCGACGATCATATAAAAAGACGTCGTCTTGCCAGCTCCGTTCGGGCCCAGCAAGCCTATGACTTCGCCGCTTTGCACATCAAGCGATACATCGCTGACGACCTGGCGTGCGCCATAGCTTTTCTGCAGGCTGCGTACTTGCAGCGTGCTGAGCGGCTTATTTGTCATCTTTAGCTTTGTCCTGAGTACGGGGCTGTATCGTGGCACGAACCCGGCCCGCACCTGGCTTGGTTTCACCCGTACTGGTATTGGTGACGGTATAAAACTCAGAGCGACTGTCATAGGAAATAAATTCGCCTTCAACATCGTCCGTGATACGGCCACTGTCGAGCATTTTCACGCGCGACTGTTTGAACAGCTTGGCGATCTCTGTCTTGGTATCGTATTCAATACGGTCCGCCGCAAAGCCCTCTATCCATAAGTCCTTGCCGCCATCACGTTTCTGACGGAAGCGCGCCAGATTGCCTGCGGATGCATACATGGTGGCGAATTGATTGCCGGCCGCATCCTGCGTCACCAGTAATTTTTCCGCATGCATGATCAGGGTGCCGCGCGTCAGCACCACATTGCCTATGAAGGTATTGGTCTTCTTGGCTTCGTCATAGAACATCTGGTTGGCTTCGACATTCGTGGGTTTGTCGAAGTCAGCCTTTTCGGCCCTGGCGCTGTGCAGCAGGGACAAACAGACGAAAGCAGCGATGCTAAGTTGCAGTGCAGTCGATTGAACGGTTTTTTTCATGTGTGCCGTTTAGCGATTTTTAGGTTGGATATACGTTGCAGTCACTTTGCTTTGTAAAGTGACTTGCTGCTTGCTGCTGTCGGCCAGCATGCCGGTGCCATTCAGCGTCGATCTGCCCAGCTTCATTTCCACTGGATGATCGGTTTTTACAATGTCTTGATCGGGCAGGACGAGCATATAGTCGGAATCCATGACCAGCGTCTCTTCACCACTGGTCTGAGGGCGCTCCAGATGTACTTTGTCATGCAAATGTATCTCGGTCTGATCACTGTTTATTTTTGCAGTCTCAGAGCGCAGCGTCATCGGTGAGCGTGTCGGCGAATAGCTGTACAGCAGGGGCAGCTCGACAGTGCTGCTGTTGTCCACCGGATGGTGCAGCATGCGCTTGCCTTCGATCACATATTCAGGCTTTCCCTGGCTTTCGACTTTCACATATCTGAAATTTTCAACGTAATAATCAGGTTCAGTCCGGGCGACTTGCTGCGGCACATCGTCAACCGAGCGGCGCGTGACTTCAAGCAGCCAGAAGGTACCGGCAGCCAGCAGCGTGCCGGCAGCCAGCAGTAGCAGGGCAGGGGTGCGACGGTGCATCACATCGCTCATGCCAGATACGGCGCCAGCGCCGCCTCGTAATTGCCCTGCGCGCGCAGGATGAAATCGCAGACTTCGCGTACGGCACCATGGCCGCCGCGTGCTTCAGTGACGTAGTGCGCCCTTGCGCGTACTTCGGCATGGCCATTCGGGACGCTGACGGCGAAACCTGTGCGTGTCATCACGGGCAAATCGATCACATCATCACCCATGAAGCCGCAGTCGGCAGGCATGAGCTTTAATTCAGCGATGCTTTGTTCAAAGGCGATGCGCTTGTCATGTATGCCCTGCATCAGGAGCGTAATGCCGAGATCAGCAGCGCGGCGCGCAAGAATAGGCGACTGCCGTGCACTGATGATGGCGACTCTCACGCCCGACTGTTGCAGCAGTTTGATGCCCAGACCATCGAGCACATTGAAGGTTTTGATGGCCTCGCCCTCGGCGCTATAGCGCAGGCCGCCATCGGTCAGCACCCCATCGACATCGAAAATCATCAGCTTGATGCGCTGTGCACATTCGGTGGCGTGCTGGAGTGCAGTCGGCTGCATCAGATCACCTTGGCCCGTGTCAGGTCATGGATATGCAGAGCGCCGGCCAGTTTGCCCTGTTCGTCACTCACCAGTACCTGATTGATTCTATGCGCTTCCATCAGCTCGACCGCTTCGACTGCGAGCTGCTCGGGACGTATCGAATGGGGCTTGCTGTGCATGAGTTCACGAATTGGTGTGCGTGAAAAGTCTTTGCCTTGTTCTATCAGGCGGCGTAAATCGCCATCCGTGAAGATGCCGATGACACGCGACTCATCATCGATGATGGCGGTCATGGCCATGCCCTTGCGGGTGATTTCCAGCAAAGCTGTGGGCAGCGTGACGTCGGGGCCTACGGCTGGCACAGCATCGCCGGTGCGCATCACATCGCTCACATGCGTGAGTATCCGGCGGCCCAGCGCGCCACCCGGATGCGAACGCGCGAAATCATTTTCACGGAAGCCGCGCGCGTCGAGCAGGGCAACGGCCAGTGCATCGCCCAGCGCCAGTGTGGCGGTCGTGCTGGCGGTGGGTGCCAGATTCAGGGGGCAGGCTTCCTTGTCGACGGCGACATCCAAATGAACATCAGCCAGTCGCGCCAGCGATGAACTGGCGCGCCCGGTCATGGAAATCAGTTTGGCGCCCATGCGTTTGATGACGGGTACGATGGCCAGCAATTCATCGGATTCGCCGGAATTCGAAATCACAATCACGGCATCGGCCTGAGTCACCATGCCCAAGTCTCCGTGTGCTGCTTCGGCCGGATGAACGAACAGGGCCGGCGTGCCGGTCGAGGAGAGGGTGGCTGCAATCTTGCGGGCAATGTGGCCAGACTTGCCCATGCCGGACACCACCACACGCCCCTGACATTCGAGCAGCAGGGCGGTGGCGCGGGCAAAAGGATGATCCGGCACTAAGTCGATTCTGGCTTTTAGTGCGAGTATCGCCTCTGCCTCTATTTGCAGCGTTTGTTGAGCAAGTTCCAACGCGCGTAATGCAGCGGCGTTGTCAAAATGCTGCGAAGAATTTTTCTCATGCGGTACACTCATGCGCAGAGTATAGCCCAATATGTAAAGCAAAAAACCTGCCAGACGCAAGAAAACATCGGAAGCCCGGGTAACCCGATGTGTCGCAGGCTATTGTCGCCACTGACCAAGCGCCATGTATTCCGCCCTCGAGATTACGCTGATTTTGCTCGTCGCCGCCGTGCTGGGTGTGGTTGCCTTCCGCATGATGAATTTGCCCCCGATGCTGGGCTATTTATCCGTAGGCATCCTGATCGGCCCGCATGCGCTGGGACTGGCTTCGAATAGTGCCACCACCCACACCCTGGCTGAATTCGGTGTGGTCTTTCTGATGTTTTCCATAGGCCTGGAATTTTCTCTGCCCAAGCTCAAGTCTATGCGGCGCAATGTGTTCGGGCTCGGCCTGATGCAAGTGGTCCTGACGATAGCCGTGACCATGTTATGCGGCGCCCTGATCGCAAAATTCCTCCCTAAATATTTCGGCACCAGCCTGAATGCCTCATTCGCTCTGGGCGGCGCTGTGTCCATGTCGTCCACAGCCATCGTATTGAAATTACTGACAGAAAAACTGGAACTGGAGAGCGAACACGGCCGCCGGATTACGGCAATTTTGCTGTTTCAGGATATCGCCGTCGTCCCCTTACTGATTCTGGTGCCGGCGCTGGCACATCCGGGCCCTGATCTGGTGGAAGATTTGCTGATGGCGGCCCTGAAGGCGGCTTTTGTACTGGCCTTACTGCTGTCCTTTGGTCAGGTTTTGTTGCGGCGCTGGTTTCAGATTGTGGTGAAGCGCCGCTCGCATGAACTCTTCATGCTGAACCTGCTGCTGATCACACTGGGTGCGGCATGGATTACGGAAGTCGCCGGTCTGTCGATGGCGCTGGGTGCTTTTATTGCAGGCATGCTGATTTCAGAAACCGAGTTCCGGCTGCAGGTGGAAGAAGATATCAAGCCTTTCCGTGATGTGCTGCTGGGACTGTTCTTCATTACGGTAGGCATGTTGCTGGATGTGATGCTGGTGATCGACAACTGGTTGCTGGTGCTGGTCTTGCTGGCCATTCCTTTATTCATTAAGTTCGGTCTGATCGCGTTGCTGGCGCGCGTGTTCGGCGCGTCACCGGGGGTCGCGATACGCACCGGTCTGGGTCTGGCGCAGGGTGGTGAATTTGGATTTGTTTTATTGAATCAGGCGGGCGGGCTGGGTCTGGTTGATCCCGGTCTGGTGCAATTAATTCTGGCGGCGATGGTGCTGTCCATGCTGGCCACGCCCTTTATTTTTGCCCATGCCGACAAGATTGCACTGCGCTTCTCGCGCAATGACTGGATGCTGCAATCGCTGGCACTGACGCAGATCGCCACGCGCGCCATGAATGAAGTCAAGCATGTGATCATTGCCGGCTACGGTCGTAGTGGACAAAATCTGGCACGCCTGCTGGAAGAAGAAAATATTCCTTATCACGCCCTTGATCTGGACCCAGAGCGCGTGATCGAGGCACAGACAGCCGGTGAAACAGTGTCTTATGGCGATGCGACACGACGTGAAAGTCTGATTGCAGCCGGCATTCATCGTGCCGCCGCCTTGGTGATTACCTATGCCGATACTCAGGCCGCACTCAAGACCCTGCATTTTGCCAATGAACTGGCGCCCGCCTTGCCGGCGATTGTACGCAGCGTGGGTGAAGAAGATCTCGATACCCTGCGTGCGGGCGGTGCCGATGAAGTCGTGCCAGAGGCGATAGAAGGTAGCCTGATGCTGGCATCACATACCCTGCTGATGCTGGGCGTGCCGCTGCAGCAGGTGGTGCAGCGGATACAGGCAGCGCGCAGTGAGCGCTATGCTTCCTTGCGTGGATATTTCCATGGCGTTGATGATGTCTCCGACGATGATGAGCGCATGCAAGTGCGTCTGCACTCGGTCTCACTGCGCGACAAGGCCGCTGCCATAGGCAAGCAATTTTCTGCGCTGGGTTTATCGGAACTCGGCGCTGAAGTGACTGCTGTGCGCCGCGGAAAAATACGGATACGATTTTCACCTGATATGTTGCTTGAGGCGGGTGATGTTGTTGTCCTGCGCGGTACCGCCGAAGCCATGGAGCTTGCTGAGAAGCGTTTGCTCTGACTTTTTTCTTACTGTCCTGTCTTAATTTCAATCGTCTGATGGAAGCATTTCAACGCATTGCGGGCATTATTTTGCCCGTCTTTCTCATGATCGCCGCAGGCTATGCCTATGCGCGCTTGCGCGGTGAGGTCGTTAAAAACGATATCGCTGCTGTCAACCGAATGAGCGTGGAACTGCTCTGTCCTTTGCTCTTGTTTTCAGCACTGGCATCCAGAGATTTTGATCTGGTCGCGAACCTTCCCCTGTTATTCGCCGGTGCCCTGATTGCACTGGGGTCGGCCTTGCTGGCATGGCCCGTAGCGCGCCTGTTTGGCTATGATGTGCGCACATTTGTTCCGCCTATGATGTATAACAATTGCGGCAATATGGGCTTACCTCTGGCAGTGCTGGCCTTTGGCTCAGCGGGCTTGTCCGAAGCGGTGGCCTTGTTCATGTCTTGCAGTCTGGTGTATTTCACGCTGGGCATCGCCTTAATGGAAAGCGGGCGTGATGCACCCCGTCGTGCAAGCCTGCGCGTGTTTGCCAGTCCCATGATGCTGGCCATGATCACCGGTATGTTGTTCGCAGCCTTGCATCTGTCGCCGCCAGTTATTTTGTTAAAGGCGCTGCGCATGTTGGGCGAGGCCAGCATTCCCCTGATGTTGCTGGCGCTGGGTGTGAGGATGATGGATGTGAGTTTGCGCAGCTGGCGCATTGGTCTGGTCGGCGCCGTAGTGTGCCCGCTGTCAGGGCTGGCCGTGGCCCTGTTGCTGGATCTGATACTGCCGCTTACAGCCGTGCAGCGCGGTCAGATGTTCCTGTTCGCTTCGCTGCCGCCGGCTGTGTTTTGTTTCATGATGGCCGAGAACTATCAGCAAGAGCCTGATAAGGTCGCGGCCATCGTTTTACTTGGCAATCTGGCTGCACTGGGTTTTGTGCCGCTGGGACTGTGGCTGGGCATGTAAGCCCATCAGGCCCGCTTCTTTTCTTTCTTCGCATTGCCCAGCATGGTCGACAGGTATTTGCCGGTAAAACTGGTGTCGGCTTTCGCTACTTGTTCCGGCGTTCCCGATGCAATGATCTGTCCACCGCCTGCGCCACCTTCCGGGCCCAGATCAATCAGCCAGTCAGCGGTTTTGATGACATCCAGATTGTGTTCAATGATCACGACGGTATTGCCCTGATCACGCAGTCTGTGTATCACTTTGAGCAGCAGGGCGATGTCATGGAAGTGCAGGCCGGTTGTGGGCTCATCCAAAATATAGAGTGTGCGTCCGGTGTCACGCTTGGATAATTCGAGTGACAGTTTTACGCGTTGCGCTTCACCGCCTGACAAGGTGGTGGCGCTTTGTCCCAAGCGTATATAACCCAGACCCACATCCAGCAGCGTCTGCAGCTTGCGTGCAATCAGTGGCACGGGTTTGAAGAAAGTGAAGGCATCTTCGACCGTCATGTTCAACACATCGGTGATGTTCTTGCCCTTGTACTGTATCTCCAGTGTTTCACGGTTATAGCGTTTACCGTGGCAGACATCGCAAGGCACGTATACGTCAGGCAGGAAGTGCATCTCGACCTTAATCACGCCGTCACCCTGACAGGCTTCGCAGCGACCACCTTTCACATTGAATGAAAAGCGGCCAGCTGAATAGCCGCGTTCCTTGGCCTGCGGCACGGTAGAGAACAGATCGCGTATCGGCGTAAACAAACCGGTATAGGTGGCCGGATTGGAGCGCGGCGTGCGGCCTATCGGCGCCTGGTCAACAGAAATCACTTTGTCGAAATGTTCCAGACCGGTGACGCTGTCATACGCCGCCGGTTCAGCCTGTGAACCATACAGATGGCGTGCCAGTATGTGATGCAGCGTGTCATTCACCAGCGTTGATTTGCCTGAGCCCGACACACCCGTCACACAGGTCAACAAGCCCACCGGAAGTTCGAGGCTGACGTTTTTCAGGTTATTGCCGCGGGTGCCCTTGATGACGAGTTTTCTTTCAGGATCTGGCTGAGTACGTTTTTCAGGTGTGGCGATAGAAAGCGAGCCATTCAGATACTGGGCCGTCAGTGATTTGCGATTTTTCAGGATATCGTCCAGCGTGCCATGCGCGATCACTTCACCACCATGTACGCCTGCGCCTATGCCCATGTCTACGACGTGATCGGCGCAGCGTATGGCATCTTCATCATGTTCCACCACCAGCACAGTGTTGCCTATGTCACGCAAATGCTTGAGCGTGGCAATCAGACGGTCGTTGTCGCGCTGATGCAGACCTATGGAAGGCTCATCCAGCACATACATCACGCCGGTCAGGCCGGAACCGATTTGTGAAGCCAGACGTATCCGTTGCGCCTCGCCGCCCGACAGAGTGTCGGCGCTGCGATCAAGCGACAGATAATCCAGACCCACATTGTTCAGGAATTTCAGGCGCGAGATGATTTCCTTGATGATGCGGTCGGCAATCTCTTTTTTCGCGCCTTTGAGTTTCAGGGTTTCAAAGAAGTCCAGCGCAGCGCGCAGTGGCATGGCGGCGATCTGATAAATCGCGCGTTGCTGCATGCCGTTACCCACCTTCACATAACGCGCTTCGACACGCAGTCGTGCACCCTGACAGGCGGGACATTCTTTTTCATTGATGAACTTGGCCAGCTCTTCTTTGACCGCCATCGAATCCGTTTCACGATAGCGGCGCTGCAAATTGTGCACCACGCCTTCAAAGGTATGTTCCTTGATCACGGTACGGCCGCGCTCATTGATATAAGCAAAAGGAATTTTGTCTTTGCCTGAACCATACAGCACGACTTCTTGCGCTGCTTTCGTCAAGTCATCAAACGGCATGTCGACGTCAAATTCATAATGCTTGGCCAGCGAGGTCAGCATCTGGAAATAAAACTGATTGCGTCTGTCCCAGCCTTTTACAGCGCCTGAGGCGAGTGAGAGATTGGAAAAGGCGACGATGCGTTTGGGATCAAAAAATTCGATATGGCCCAGGCCGTCACATTCCGGGCAGGCGCCCATGGGATTGTTGAAGGAGAACAGGCGCGGCTCCAGCTCCTGCAGGGAATAACCGCAGGTGGGGCAGGCAAATTTATTCGAGAAAATCTGTTCCTTGCCGGTGTCCATTTCCATGGCGATAGCACGGCCATCAGCCAGACGCAGTGAAGTTTCGAAACTCTCTGCCAGCCTTTGCTTGATGTCGGCCTTCACTTTCACGCGGTCAATCACCACATCGATGGTGTGCTTCTCGGTTTTTTTCAGTTTCGGCAGATCATCGACTTCATAAATTTTTGCTTTGCCTGTGCCGCTCTGTATACGAAAACGCACAAAGCCCTGCGCCTGCATCTGTTCAAACAAATCACTGTGCTCGCCTTTGCGGTTGGCCACTACGGGCGCCAGTATCATCAGCTTGGTGTCTTCTGGCATGGCAAGCACGGCATCGACCATTTGCGATACGGACTGTGCCGCCAGTGGATTATCCGGATGGTCCGGGCAGTGCGGCGTGCCGACGCGGGCAAACAAGAGCCGCAGATAGTCGTGGATCTCGGTGACAGTGCCAACCGTGGAGCGCGGATTATGCGAGGTGGCTTTTTGTTCAATCGAGATGGCGGGCGACAGGCCCTCAATCAGATCGACGTCGGGTTTTTCCATCAATTGCAGAAACTGCCGAGCGTAGGCCGACAGCGATTCCACGTAGCGGCGCTGTCCTTCTGCATACAAGGTATCGAAGGCGAGTGAAGACTTGCCGGAACCTGATAAGCCGGTAATCACGATCAGCTTATTGCGTGGCAGATCGAGGCTGATGTTTTTCAGGTTGTGGGTGCGGGCACCGCGTATGCGAATTTCTTCCATGCTGTTCTGTGGCCTTGTGTCTAACTTTAGACAGACCTGAATCCATGCTTTTTTGCAAAAATCCAGCGCCTGTGGGTGCGGGTCAACCTGTTACTATAGCGGGTTTTCGCAACTAGCTTACAGTGCTGTTTTCTGGTGCACTGTGAACCTGCTTGCTGACCTCCTATCGCTCTCTATGTCTGCCACTTTGGATTCCACTGCCAGCCGCATGAACGCTACTGAGATACGCGCCAGCGCATCACTGGCGTCGATCTTCGGCCTGCGCATGCTAGGCCTGTTCCTGATTTTGCCGGTATTCGCTGTGCATGCCCGATCTTTGCCCGGTGGTGACAATGCGACTCTGGTCGGTCTGGCCATGGGCATGTATGGACTGACGCAGGCCTTTGGTCAGATACCGTTTGGCATGGCTTCGGACCGTTATGGTCGTAAGCGCATCATCATTATTGGTTTGCTATTGTTTGTGATGGGCTCATTGATTGCAGCCGTGGATGCAAACGTGGTCTGGGTCATCGTTGGCCGCGCAGTGCAGGGTGCGGGCGCGGTATCCGCCGCTGTCACCGCACTGATAGCTGATTCCACCCGTGATGAACATCGCACCAAAGCCATGGCTTTGGTCGGCGCTTCTATAGGATTGACCTACGCAGCATCACTCGTGATGGCGCCCTTGCTGTATGCCTCGATCGGTATGCGCGGCATGTTTTTATTGGTGGCTGCCTTGTCGCTGGCGGCGATCGCTGTAGTGATCTACATCGTGCCGGAAGCTCCGCTGCGTCAGGCTGAGCGCGCTTCTTTTGCTGAGGTGCTGCGTCATCCTGAACTCATGCGCATGAATGTGGGCGTGTTTGTACTGCACGCCATACAGATGTCCATGTTTGTGGTGTTGCCGAATGTTTTAGTCAATGCAGGCGGCATCGCTTTGGATCAGCACTGGAAAATTTATTTGCCGGTGGTGCTGATTTCTTTTGTCCTGATGCTGCCACCGATTTTTCTGGGTGAAAAGCGTGGCTGGATGAAGCAGGTGTTTATTTCGGCCATCGTCTTGCTGCTGCTGGTTGAACTGGGTTTGCGTGCCCTGGTGGCGCAAACGAGCTTGTCATTTGAATTGATCACCGCGCTCTTGCTGGCTTTTTTTGTGGCTTTCAATATTCTGGAGGCCAGTCAGCCTTCGCTGGTCTCGCGGTTGGCGCCAGCTGGTGCACGTGGCGCCGCGCTCGGCGTCTACAACACCATGCAGGCCATAGGCTTGTTCGCCGGCGGTGCCGGTGGCGGCTTGCTGGCTCAGCATTTTGGTGCGCCTTCGGTGTTCACCGCAGGCTGTCTGCTCGCCCTTGGCTGGCTTATAATGGCGTCTTCCATGAAGTCCCTGCCGGTGCGCGCCAAGCCTGCCGCAGTTCCTACCTAAAAATTAAGAGCAGTGCGGTTTTGCGCTGTCCTCTCTGGAGATTTGTATGGCATCGGTCAATAAAGTCATCATCGTTGGCAACCTCGGACGCGATCCTGAAACACGTTACATGCCGAGTGGCGATGCACTGACCAATATCGCTGTTGCCACCACCGACAAGTGGAAAGACAAAGCGAGCGGCGAGCAAAAAGAAGCGACCGAATGGCATCGTATTTCTTTCTTCGGCAAGCTGGCCGAAATCGCCGGCCAGTATCTGAAAAAAGGTTCACAGGTCTATATCGAAGGTAAGCTGCGCACCCGCAAATACACCGATAAAGACGGCATAGAAAAATATTCGACTGAAATCGTCGCCGACACCATGCAAATGCTGGGCAGCCGTCAGGGCATGGGCGGCGGCAGCGCTTCCATGGATGAGGGCAGCTACGGTGGTGGCAATGGCGGCGGTAACGGCAATGGCGGATCACGCGCGCCGTCTTCCGCGCCGCGCGCGCCGGCCAAGCAGGCGCCCAATCTGTCCGACATGGACGACGATATTCCCTTCTGAATTTCCTGAGATGTCGCCGCCTGTGCTGCACAGTTACCATGCAGGCAACGCCTGCATGGTGAGCAACATCTTTAGTCAATCCCGCTCAGCGACCGTCGCACAGCTGCCCGCTACTTCCTTATCCGGCCAATTTGCCTGTCTATGCGGCGCTTTCGGGCTTCGTTTAGGCGGCTTTTCCTGATGGCCCGCCTGCCGCGGCTGGTCATAGCCAAGCATCTCCATTACCTCATCGCACGCGGCCATAATGATCAGCCCGTGTTTCACGATGAAGCGGATTACCAGCATTTCCTGAACTGGCTGCGCGAAGCGGCTCAGCGTCTGGGCGTGGCTATTCATGCCTATGCCTTGCTGCCGAATCGTCTGCATTTACTGGCGACGCCGGGAGATGAGCTGGCCCTGAGCAAAATGATGCAGGCCGTGGGGCGGCATTACGTGCCGTATTTCAATGCCCGCCATGGCCGCAGCGGCAGCCTGTGGGAAGGGCGCTTTCGCGCTACCGTAGTCGAAGCTGATCGGTATTTCAGCCATTGCGCGCATCTGATTGAATATCAACCCCTGCTGGCCGGACTGAGTACGGACATCAGCGCTTATCGCTGGTCCAGCCATGCTCACCATGTGGGTCTGATTAAACAGGCCTGGCTGAGTGATCATCCGGCTTACTGGCAACTGGGTAACACACCCTTTGAGCGCGAAGCGGCTTATCAGCAATTGTGCTCCGTCCCGCCCGAGGCTAGTCAGGCGGCGAGCATAGATCAGGCGACACACAAGGCTTGGGCGCTGGGATCTGAGGCATTTCGGCGTTCGCTTACCAAACTTACGGAACGCCGGCTTGAGCCGGCAAAGCGCGGTCGCCCCAGTAAATCCCCCGATAAAGTCACCCAGAGCTTAGCTGCAACGCCGGCCTCAGTCGCCAATACAGCCCGCAATCGCGCTCCGCGACGGACCCCGCCCAAGGCAGTTTAGCCTGCCCCAGAGCGTGGCAAAAGCCGCACCAAACCTAATCTGACCCTAATTAACTTTGCACCGTTTTGGCGCTAAATTTAATTCGCATCCGACCCTAATTATTTTGATTGAAGTCCTTATTGCATTGCACTATTCTTGCGAGTCTTTCCCTCAGCTGTGGAGCACCGAATCATGGAAGCGCAAGGTCTATACGATCCGAAGAACGAACACGATGCTTGTGGCGTCGGTTTTATCGCCCATATCAAGGGACAAAAAACTCATTCGATAGTCGAGCAAGGTTTGCTCATTCTTAAAAATCTGGATCATCGCGGTGCTGTGGGTGCGGATGCACTGATGGGCGATGGCGCGGGCATTCTGATTCAGATTCCTGACCAGTTTTATCGCGAAGAAATGGCCAGTCAGGGCATCACCCTGCCGCCGCCCGGTGAGTACGGTGTGGGCATGGTGTTCCTGCCAAAAGAGCAGGCATCACGTATCGCTTGCGAACAAGAGATAGAGCGAGCTGTGCTGGCTGAAGGTCAGGTCGTTTTAGGCTGGCGCGATGTGCCGGTCAATCTCGAGATGCCTATGTCGCCGACTGTGCGCGATAAAGAGCCAGTGATACGCCAGATCTTCATAGGTCGCGGTCAGGACATCATGGTGACGGATGCGCTGGAGCGCAAACTGTATGTCATCCGTAAATCCTCGGGTCATGCGATTCAGGGACTCAATCTCTTGCATGGCAAAGAATTTTTTGTGCCCTCCATGTCGGCACGTACCGTTGTTTACAAAGGTCTGTTGCTGGCTGATCAGGTCGGCGTGTATTACAAAGACCTGCAAGACGCACGCTGCATCTCTGCACTCGCGCTGGTGCACCAGCGTTTCTCAACCAATACTTTCCCAGAGTGGCCGCTGGCTCACCCTTATCGTCTGCTTGCGCACAACGGCGAGATCAATACCGTCAAAGGTAACTTCAACTGGATGCGCGCGCGTGAAGGCGTGATGAAGTCGGCCGTACTGGGCGCGGATCTGCAGAAACTGTTCCCGCTGATTTATGAAGGCCAGTCGGATACCGCATGTTTCGACAATGCGCTCGAATTACTGGTGATGGCAGGCTATCCGATTGCACAAGCGATGATGATGATGATTCCTGAAGCCTGGGAAAATCACACGCTGATGGACGACAATCGTCGCGCCTTCTATGAATATCATGCAGCCATGATGGAACCATGGGACGGCCCTGCTGCCATGGCTTTCACCGATGGACGTCATATCGGCGGCACGCTGGACCGTAATGGTCTGCGTCCTGCACGTTACATCGTGACTGATGATGATCTGGTGGTGATGGCATCCGAAACCGGTGTCCTGCCTATCCCTGAATCGAAGATCATTCAGAAATGGCGTCTGCAGCCGGGCAAAATGTTCCTGATCGATCTGGATGCAGGCCGCATCATCGATGACAAAGAACTGAAAGACACGTTCGCTAATGCCAAGCCCTACAAGCAGTGGATTGATTCAGTACGGATCAAGCTGGATGGTCTGCCAGTAGAAGCAGAAACAACAGAAGCAGCAGCCTCGCTGCTGGACAGACAGCAGGCCTTTGGTTACACACAGGAAGATCTGAAGTTCCTGATGTCGCCTATGGCAGTGCAGGGCGAAGAGCCTACCGGTTCTATGGGCAATGACTCGCCGCTGGCCGTCATGTCGAATAAAAACAAACCGCTCTACAACTACTTCAAGCAGTTGTTTGCGCAAGTCACGAATCCACCTATCGATCCTATACGCGAAGCGATGGTGATGTCGCTGGTGTCTTTCATCGGCCCCAAGCCTAACCTGCTCGACACTAACAACATCAATCCACCGATGCGACTCGAAGTGTCGCAGCCGATACTGGACTACAAAGACATTACCCGTCTGCGCAATATCAGCCAGCATACCGGCGGCAAATTCCGTTCCTATGAACTGGATATCTGCTACCCGGCAGCCTGGGGCAAAGAAGGTGTTGAGGCACGTCTTGCATCGCTATGCGCGCAAGCAGTGGACGCTGTGAAGTCGGGCCATAATATCCTGATCGTTTCTGACCGTCATATCGGTAAAGAGAATGTCGCGATACCGGCGCTGCTGGCAACCTCAGCGATACACCAGCATCTGGTGAGCAAGGGTCTGCGCACTTCCGCCGGTCTGGTGGTTGAAACCGGTTCGGCGCGTGAGACGCATCACTTTGCATTGCTGGCAGGTTATGGCGCAGAAGCAATTCATCCTTATCTTGCGATGGATACGCTGTCGGATATGGCCAAAGGCTTGCCGGGTGATCTGTCACCTGAGAAAGCGATTTACAACTTCCAGAAAGCGGTCGGCAAGGGCTTGCTGAAAGTGTTCTCGAAGATGGGTATCTCCACCTATATGTCGTATTGCGGTGCGCAGATCTTTGAAGCGATAGGTTTGAACAAAGGCCTGATCGACAAGTACTTCAAAGGCACGGCATCGAATGTGGAAGGCATAGGCGTATTTGAAGTCGCAGAAGAAGCGCTGCGCCTGCACAAGCTGGCCTTTGGTCTGGACCCTGTGCTGGCCCATGCGCTGGACGCAGGTGGCGAATATGCTTTCCGTATACGTGGTGAAGACCACATGTGGACGCCGGACGCGATTGCGAAACTGCAGCACTCCACACGCGCCAATAATTTCAGCACCTACAAAGAATACGCACAGATCATCAATGATCAGTCGCGTCGTCACATGACGCTGCGCGGTCTGTTTGAATTCAAGATTGATCCTTCCAAAGCGATTCCGTTGGACGAAGTCGAGTCTGTCAAAGAGATCGTGAAGCGTTTTGCCAGTGGTGCTATGTCGCTGGGATCGATTTCGACTGAGGCACATGCAACGCTGGCGATTGCCATGAATCGCATAGGCGGCAAGTCGAATACGGGTGAGGGTGGTGAAGATGAAAACCGCTATCGCAATGAATTGCGCGGCATCCCCATCAAGCAGGGCGATACGCTCGCTTCCATCATCGGTAAAGACCGTGTTGAAGTTGATCTGCCCTTGCAGGATGGTGATTCTCTGCGTTCCAAGATCAAGCAGGTAGCTTCAGGTCGTTTCGGTGTCACTACCGAATACCTGACGTCAGCCGAACAGATACAGATCAAGATGGCGCAGGGTGCCAAGCCCGGCGAAGGCGGTCAGCTGCCAGGTCATAAAGTGTCGGAGTACATCGCCAAGCTGCGTTTCTCGGTGCCGGGTGTAGGCCTGATTTCACCGCCTCCGCATCATGATATTTATTCGATTGAAGATCTGGCGCAACTGATCCACGATCTGAAAAACGTGAATCCTGCGGCAGGCATTTCCGTCAAGCTGGTATCCGAAGTGGGCGTAGGTACGGTGGCTGCCGGTGTCTCGAAAGCCAAGGCCGATCACGTCGTGATCGCAGGCCATGATGGCGGCACCGGCGCTTCGCCGCTGTCCTCCATTAAGCATGCAGGCACGCCATGGGAGCTGGGTCTGGCTGAAACACAACAGACACTGGTGCTGAATGGTTTGCGCGGCCGTATCCGTGTGCAGACCGATGGCCAGATCAAGACCGGTCGTGACGTGGTGATCGGTGCTTTGCTCGGTGCCGATGAGTTTGGTTTTGCAACCGCACCGCTGGTGGTTGAGGGTTGCATCATGATGCGCAAGTGTCACCTGAATACCTGCCCGGTCGGTGTGGCCACGCAAGATCCTGTGCTGCGCGCAAAATTCCAGGGCAAGCCTGAGCATGTTGTGAATTATTTCTTCTTTGTCGCAGAAGAAGCACGTCAGATCATGGCGCAGCTGGGCATACGTAAATTTGATGATCTGATCGGCCGCGCTGATCTGCTCGATAAATCCAAGGCCATCACGCACTGGAAGGCCAAGGGCCTGGATTTCAGCAAGATCTTCTATCTGCCTGAAGTGCCGGCTTCCGAGCCACGCTATCAGGTCAGCACGCAAGACCATGGTCTGGAAAAGGCGCTCGATCACAAGCTGATCGCGCAGGCCAAGCCTGCTATCGAGCGCGGCGAAAAAGTGTCCTTTATTTCGCCTGTGAAGAATCTGAACCGTACCGTGGGTGCGATGTTGTCGGGTGAAGTGGCCAAAAAATATGGCCATGAAGGTCTGCCAGACGACACGATTCATATTCAGTTGCAGGGCACAGCAGGCCAGTCATGCGGCGCTTTCCTGGCGCACGGTGTGACGCTGGATCTGGTGGGCGAGGGCAATGACTATGTGGGCAAAGGTCTGTCGGGTGGCCGCATCATCGTGCGTCCTAATACTGAATTCCGCGGCCGTGCTGTCGACAACATCATCATCGGCAATACGGTGCTGTATGGCGCGATTGCCGGTGAAGCTTTCTTCAATGGCGTCGCTGGCGAACGTTTTGCTGTGCGTAATTCAGGCGCGATCACCGTGGTTGAAGGCAGTGGCGACCATGGTTG
>CAIQLE010000317.1 GCA_903872555.1 uncultured bacterium | reverse complement strand
CGGGCAAATCAACCAGATGTTCTTTATCCACCTCGATCAGGCGCAAACCCTGTTCGGCAAACTGTGCAAGACAAGCCTTGATCAGTGAAGATTTACCTGTGCCACGCGCGCCGGTCAACAACACATTGTTTGCCGGTTTGCCGGTCACGAACTGCCGTGTGTTCTGCTCTATCTGTTCTTTTTGCGCGGCGATGTTATGCAAGTCATCCAGAGCAATACGCGCAGGCTGGCGCACGGGCTGCAGGAAGCCACGGCCATCGCGCTGCACGCGCCAGCGGAAGGCTATCGATGCCTCCCAGTCAGTCGCTGACTGCGGCGCAGGCAGCAGGGTCTCGACACGCGCCAGCACTGCCTCGGCACGCTGCAGAAATTTTTCCAGATCGTTCATCTTATTATTTTGCTTGAGTGATAGTCTTTAATCATGGGCCTGCTTCTTAGGCTTGCTTCTTAGGCTTACTGCATAGATTTGCCGCATGATCTTGCGTTTTGCAATTGTGTTCCGGCCCTGAAAATCAGGAACGGTAATCTGCATTGATGGACACATAATCATGGGACAGATCGCAGGTCCAGATGGTGGCCGCCGCATCGCCGCGAGCAAGCACCACGCGCACGGTGATTTCGCTTTGCTGCATCACACGCTGACCGTCTTCTTCACGATAATCAGGGTGGCGCCCGCCCTGCTTCGCAACCCAGACATCGTCCAGATACAAATCCAGTTTGTCTACATTCAGATCATTCACGCCCGCATAACCGATCGCCGCCAGAATGCGGCCAAGATTCGGATCGGAAGCGAAGAAAGCTGTTTTCACCAGCGGTGAATGGCCGATCGCATAAGCGATCTTGCGGCACTCTTCTACATCACGGCCTTGCTCGACCTGTATGGTGATGAATTTGGTGGCACCCTCACCGTCACGCACAATCATTTGCGCCAGCTCTTGCGACAGCTCGGTCACCACAGCTGCCAGTGCTGCATAGTCGGCCGATGCCGCGTCTGTAATTTCCAGCTCACCTGCACCGGTCGCGATCAGCATGAATGAATCATTGGTCGAGGTGTCGCCATCAATGGTGATGCAATTGAACGAGGCATCTGCTGCCTGCTTCACCATGCGTTCAAGCAGGGCCTGAGGCACGCTGGCATCACAGGCCACAAAGCCCAGCATGGTGGCCATATTCGGCTTGATCATGCCGGCACCTTTGGAGATACCGGTCAGCGTGACTCGCTTGCCCGCTATCGTTACCGTGCGCGAGGCTGCCTTGGGCTGCGTGTCGGTGGTCATGATGGATTCAGCGGCATTCAACCAGTTATCTTCTTTCAGATGACTGATAGCCTGCGGCAGACCGGCGACCAGTCTGTCGACCGGCAAAGGTTCAAGAATGACACCGGTTGAAAAAGGCAAAATCTGTTCCGCTTCACAGTGCAGCAACTTCGCCAGCGCCACGCAAGTCGCGTTTGCATTGGCAAGACCGGCTTCGCCTGTGCCTGCATTCGCATTACCTGTATTGATCACCAGAGCTTTGATAGGCTTGCCAGCGATGTTGGCATGATCCAGATGCGCTTTTGAAAGCTGCACTGGAGCTGCGCAAAAGCGATTCGTGGTGAAGACACCTGCCACGCTGGCACCAGATGCCAGTGTCACCAGCAAGAGATCTTTACGACCGGGTTTCTTGATACCCGCTTCAGCATGACCCAGCTGCAGACCGGGCACGGGTTTCAGGTTGGCGGCGATGGGAAGCGGTGAGTTGACGGCCATGTTGTAAGTACGCTGTTTGGAGTTGATGGAGCAGATGGGTTGAAAGGATTCTGGAAGCACCAGACTGTTTCATTCATCCTGCATTGTAGTGCGTGAAAAGTTTAGCCAGAAAAACTCTGAAGCAGAAAAAAGGCTCCAGAAAACTGGAGCCCTTGATTTAAAACCTCAGCACATCAGGCCAGACGGCCGTGACAGACCTTGAATTTCTTGCCACTGCCGCAAGGACAAGGATCATTCCGTCCTACCTTGGGCATGCCAAATGGAAGTCCGGCACTGCCGCTGCCTGCGCCGCCAGCGCTTGCTTTCGGTGGCGCCAGCAATTCTTCCGGTGCCAGATCAGGATTGAAATCGGCATGCTGGTAATTCACATTTTCCAGATGCGGATGAGCCATTTTTTCTTCGGCTGCAGCCATCTCTTCCTGTGACTGTATGCGCACCGTCATGATCACGCGCACAACATCGTCACGGATAAGATCCAGCATTTGTGCAAACAGCTCAAACGCTTCACGCTTGTATTCCTGCTTAGGATTCTTTTGCGCATAGCCGCGCAGATGTATGCCCTGACGCAGATGGTCCAGCGCCGCCAGATGTTCGCGCCAGTGATTGTCCATGCTCTGCAACATCACATTGCGCTCAAAACCGCTGAAGGAATCCTGGCCCACGGTGTCCAGCTTGGCCTGATAGATACGGTTGGCAGCATCCAGCAAGCGGTCCAGCAGATCTTCATCCACCAGATTCGGCTCAGCCGTCAGCATGTCGACCAGTGGCAGATCCAGCTGCCATTCCAGCGCCAGCACTTCTTGCAGGCCGGGCAAATCCCATTGCTCTTCCATCGACTCTTCCGGCACATACTGGCGGAACAGATCCGTGAACACACCATGGCTGAGCGAATGCGTGGTCTCGGTCATGTCGGCGGTTTCCAGCAGTTCATTACGCTGCTGATAAATCACACGCCGCTGATCATTGGCGACATCATCATATTCAAGCAATTGCTTACGAATATCGAAATTGCGTGCCTCGACTTTGCGCTGTGCAGACTCAATCGAACGCGACACGATGCCGGCTTCGATAGGTTCATCCTCAGGCATTTTCAGGCGTTCCATTACGGCGCGCACACGCTCGCCGGCAAAGATACGCAGCAAGGTGTCATCCAGCGACATATAGAAACGTGAAGAACCCGGATCACCCTGTCGACCTGAACGGCCGCGCAACTGATTGTCGATACGGCGCGACTCATGACGCTCGGTGCCGATAATATGCAGACCGCCGGCGGCGACTACCTGCTCATGCAGTGACTGCCATTCATCACGCAAAGTTTCTGAACGCGCGGCCTTGTCGGCATCCGACAAGCTGGCGTCGGCTTCTATCAGCTGCACTTGTTTGTCGACATTGCCGCCCAAAACAATGTCGGTACCACGACCAGCCATATTGGTGGCAATGGTGATCATTTTAGGACGGCCCGCCTGCGCAATAATTTCTGCTTCGCGTGCATGCTGTTTCGCATTCAGTACATTGTGTGGCAGACCTGCTTCGGTCAGCATGGTCGAGAGCAGTTCCGAATTCTCGATCGAGGTCGTACCCACCAGCACAGGCTGTCCGCGCTCATAGCAATCGCGTATATCGGTCAGCACAGCACGATATTTACCCTGTGCGCCTTTGAAGACCTGATCCTGACGGTCTTTACGCTGGCTAGGCCGGTTCGGTGGAATGACCACGGTTTCCAGGCCATAGATTTCCTGGAACTCATAAGCTTCGGTATCGGCCGTACCTGTCATGCCGGACAGCTTGCCGTACATGCGGAAGTAATTCTGGAAGGTGACCGAGGCCAGTGTCTGGTTCTCGTTTTGTATGCGCACGCCTTCTTTGGCTTCAACGGCCTGATGCAGGCCATCGGACCAGCGGCGACCCGACATCAGGCGGCCGGTGAATTCATCCACGATCACGACTTCATTATCCTGCACCACATATTGCTGATCTTTATGGAACAGCGTGTGGGCACGCAAGGCTGCGTACAGATGATGGATAAGAGAGATATTCGAAGGATCGTACAGGGAGGCGCCTTCAGCCAGCAAACCCATCTGCGCCAGTATCTGCTCGGCTTTTTCATGGCCGGCTTCGGTCAGCAAAACGGTATTGGCTTTTTCATCCTTGGTGTAATCACCCGGCACATCTACCTTGCCTTTGCCGTCCGGCGTTTCTTCACCGATCTGCAGACTCAGCATCGGTGGCAGCGCATTCATCTTGCGATACAGCTCGGTGTGATCTTCAGCCTGACCGGAAATAATCAGCGGCGTACGCGCCTCATCAATCAGAATCGAGTCGACTTCATCAACGATGGCAAAGGCCAGGCCACGCTGTACCCGCTCCGTGGTGGCGTACACCATGTTGTCGCGCAAATAATCAAAACCGAATTCATTGTTGGTACCGTAGGTGATGTCGGCTTCATACGCTGATTTTTTGACTTCATGCGTAGCCTGCGACAGGTTCACGCCTGTGAACAGACCCAGCCAGCTGTACAGACGGCTCATCCATTCAGCATCACGCTGCGCGAGGTAATCATTGACGGTGACAATGTGTACGCCCTTGCCTGTGAGTGCGTTCAGGTAGGCCGGCAGTGTCGCCATCAGGGTCTTGCCTTCGCCTGTACCCATCTCGGCGATCTTGCCTTGATGAAGCACCATGCCGCCGATCAGCTGCACATCAAAGTGCCGCATCTTCAGAACGCGTTTACTGGCCTCGCGGCAGACGGCAAAGGCTTCCACCAGAATATCGTCGGTGGTCGCGCCCGCAGCCAGCCTGGCCTTGAGCTCAGGCGTCTTGGCTTTCAGGGCTTCGTCGGACAACTGCTCAAGGAGAGGTTCCATGGCATTGATGTCGCGAACATTTTTTTGCAGCTTCTTGATCAGGCGCTGATTGCGGCTGCCGAAAATTTTGGTCAGTAAAGACATGCTTGGAGACAGAAAAAAGAGTGGCGTCACAGCATCCGCAAGAGGCGGAGCAGGATTGACCAAAGCTGCGATTTTAGCATGCAGGTCAAGGCCGAGATCTTGCTACTTCAGAGGGAAAGCAGCTTGTGCTACTGTGGTGCCATGTCCAGACCGCCGTCCAACTTCGTCCCCGCACGCCGCCCCGATCAGCGAACCAGCGCCAAGGATGCTTTTGAATTCCTGCAATCGCACGAAGGACTGGCTTCCCTGCTGCCGGCGGCCGCCAAAATGGGACGATTACAGGCCGATGCCGAGCATCTGGCACCCCTGTTTGCCCATTGCAGCGCGCTGCAGATACGGGATGGCCAGCTGCAAGTCGCCGTACCGAATGCCGCTTTGGCAACGCGAATAAAGCAAGTGTTGCCAAAATTGCAGGAAGGTTTGCGACAAAAAGGCTGGCCGCTGGAAGGCATCAAGCTCAAGGTTCAGCCTGTGGCGAATGACCTGATGCCTAAAGCGCAGAAAAAACCGAATCAGGATTTGCCGCGTGGGGCAGTCAGCTCATTTGCAGAACTGGAGCATGCACTGGAACACAGCACAAGAAACGAACCCCTGCTGGATGCCCTGCGCAAGCTGATCGCCCGCCGCAAAACCTAAACGCCATTCAGAAAGCGGATACGGCGCTCAGGCCGCCCACTCCATATCCAGCTGGCTGGCATAGGCCGGTGGCGCTGCCGACACCTGATCAAAAGTGATGATGTCATAGGCCGTGGGATCGGCCAGTAAAGCGCGCAATAATTTATTGTTTAGTCCATGGCCCGATTTATGGGCGGTGTAACTTGCCAGCAAGGGATGGCCGATCAGGTACAGATCACCCATGGCATCCAGTATCTTGTGGCGAACGAATTCATTCTGATAGCGCAGACCGCCGGTATTGAGAATGCGGAATTCATCCATCACGATCGCATTTTCCAGCGAACCACCGCGCGCCAGTCCCATACCGCGCAAAGTCTCTACGTCCTGCATGAAGCCGAAAGTACGCGCACGCGCGATCTCTTCAATATACGACTCCAGACTCAGATCCACCTCAGCCGTCTGGCCACTGCCGTCGATGGCGGGATGGTTAAATTCGATGAAAAATTTCAGACGAAAGCCATGCCAGGGATCGAGGCGCGCCCATTTCTCATTCGCGCCCTCACCTTCACGCACGCCTACCGATTTCAGGACACGGATAAATTTCTTGGGCGCATCCTGCTCGGCTCTGCCGGCTTGCTGCAGCAAAAATACAAAAGAAGCGGCCGAGCCATCCATGATGGGAATTTCTTCGGCATTCAGATCAACGATCAGATTATCAATACCCAGACCGGCACAGGCTGACATCAGATGCTCGACGGTAGAAACACGTACACCGTCTTTTTCCAGTACCGAGGCCATACGGGTGTCACCAACGCCCATCGCCGAGGCAGGCAGCTCGACCGGCGGATTCACATCGACACGGCGAAATACAATGCCGTGATCGACAGGCGCCGGATGCAGAGTCAGTTCGACCCGCGTGCCACAGTGCAGACCGACACCGGTCGTGCGTACTGTCTCTTTGATGGTGCGTTGTTTGATCATGTTTTTATCAACAAGCAATTACAGCTGGCCCAGCATGGTTTCAGCATTTGAGACTTCAAACTTGCCCGGTGCTTCGACATTCAGATGAGTCACGACACCGTTTTTCACCAGCATGGAATAGCGCTGTGAGCGTGTGCCCATGCCAAACTGACTGAAATCTGCCGACAGGCCAATCGCCTTGCTGAAATCGGCATTGCCGTCAGCCATCATGCGCACTGTGCCGGTGGCTTTCTGCTCCCGTCCCCAGGCACCCATTACGAAGGCATCGTTCACGGAAATACACCAGATTTCATCTACGCCCTTGGCCTTGAATTCAGCAGCATGCTGTACATAGCCAGGCACATGTTGTGCGGAGCAGGTTGGCGTGTATGCGCCGGGCAGGCCAAAAATGGCAATGGTCTTGTCCTTGGTCAGATCCGACACATTGAAGGTATTGGGTCCCAAAGAACAACCCTCGGTTTCGGTTTCAATAAATTCAGCGAGCTTGCCAGCTGGCAGGTGATCTCCGGCTTTAATGGTCATGTGATGTCCTTTTCTAAAATAATAAAACCGCGCCCTCAGGCGCGGTTTCTCGGGCTTTACAGGGCTAACGAAATCGAAGTATGCCCTGAGCTGCACATTCTTGCAGGTTCCGACTCAATCTGCCTGACGGCGCAAAAACGCTGGAATATCGTAAGTTTCCGTACCATTACGCTCCATTGCACGCACGGTCTCCGAGGCAGACTCACGACGCCACACAGCCGGCGTACGCAAAGGCTCGAAGTTCTGGTTCGCGCCAGACACCGCTTCCACTGAAGCCATAGGCTCGTTGTAAGTACCGGTGCGCGCCATAGGGATAGGATTGGACACCAGTATTGGCGTACGACGAGCACGACCCAGACCGGTTGCCACCACCGTGACGCGAATCTCGTCACCCATGCTGTCATCGTAAGCGATGCCCTGAGCGATCGATGCATCTTCTGCAGCGAAGGCGCGAACGGTCGCCATGACTTCCTTGATTTCCTTACCCTTGAGTGAGCGGCTGGCAGTGACGTTGACCAGCACACCACGCGCACCCGACAGATCAATGCCATCCAGCAGCGGTGAAGCCACAGCCTGTTCGGCGGCGATACGTGCACGATCCAGACCCGAAGCGACGGCCGTGCCCATCATGGCCTTGCCTTGCTCAGCCATAATCGTTTTGACGTCATTGAAGTCGACGTTGATATGGCCCGGCACATTGATGATCTCGGCAATACCGGCCACGGCATTGTTGAGTACATCATCCGCATGGCTCAGCCATTCGATCATGCTGTCATCTTCGTAAATCTCTTCAAGCTTCTCGTTGAGGATCACGATCAGTGAATCCACATGTTTGCTCAGTTCTTCCAGACCTTCATTCGCGATATCCAGGCACTTCTGACCTTCGTGAGTGAAAGGCTTGGATACGACAGCAACTGTCAGTGCGCCCAGTTCCTTGGCGACTTCAGCCACGATAGGAGCCGCACCCGTGCCCGTGCCTCCGCCCATACCGGCGGCGATGAACACCATGTGAGCACCACGTAAGGCATCAACAATGCGATCACGGGTTTCTTCAGCAAGCTGACGACCCACCGCTGGCTTCATGCCGGCACCCAGACCGGTTTCGCCGATCTGAATCACGTTATGCGCCTTCGATTGTGCGAGTGCCTGAGCATCGGTATTGGCGACGATAAACTCGACACCAGAGACGCCCTTGTTGATCATGTGCTGCACAGCATTACCACCCGCGCCGCCTACGCCGACCACCTTGATGATCGTGCCTTTGGTGTTTTCCAGCATATCGATTTCCATTTTATTACTCCCTTGGGTAATGCAGTTTTTAGTCGATAGCCATCACGCGATGTGACGGCTAGCCACTAACAACTGCCGGTTAATACAAATTAAGGCACTTTGCATGGGCTTCGCTTTGCTCTGCCCATCCTACGTTTCTTCATTACTTCAAAAATTTTTACTGCACTACTTCATTTTTCTTTCACTACCGTGCCTGCATCTGATGCTGAGGACTAAAACGATGAGCCGTATTTATTCCTCGCCCACGCTCTGACCGCTATGCATGCGGCTTTATTTACTACGGACTGCTTGAATACTTACATCTGTGTAGCCACGAATTTTCTACGCCTACCTTAGAAATTTCCAAGAAACCATTCCTTCATTTTTTGCCAGACCGCCTGTGCCGATCCACCCTGACGTACCACCACCTGACCTCGCAGATACTGTCGCTTGGCTTCCATCAGCAAACCCAGCACCGTGGAGTAACGCGGGCTCTTCACCACATCGGCCAGCTGACCGCTGTAGTCAGGAATACCGACCCGCGCAGGCTTGAGAAAAATATCTTCGGCAAGTTCACACATACCCGGCATCATCGCGCTTCCACCTGTCAGGACAACCCCGGAGGAGAGCACTTCTTCGAAGCCTGATTCACGCACAACCTGATGCACCAGCGAAAACAATTCATCGACACGCGGCTCTATGACGGCCGACAGTGCTGCCTTGGACAAAGTGCGTGAACCACGATCACCCAGACCCGGCACATCAAACACATCCGTAGGATCAGCCAGCACTTGTTTTGCGATGCCGTAATGCACTTTAATTTCTTCCGCCTCAGCGGTCGGTGTGCGCAAAGCCATCGCAATATCATTGGTAATCTGATCACCAGCAATCGGAATCACCGCGGTGTGACGAATCGCACCTTCGGTGAAGATAGCGATATCGGTCGTGCCGCCACCGATATCCACCAGTACCACACCCAGCTCTTTTTCATCTTCCGTCAGCACCGCATCAGCCGAGGCCATGGGCTGCAAAATCAGATCAGTCACTTCAAGTCCGCAGCGACGCACACATTTGACGATGTTCTGCACGGCCGAAACAGCACCGGTGACGATGTGTACCTTCACCTCCAGACGAATGCCGCTCATGCCTATGGGCTCGCGCACGTCTTCCTGATTGTCGACGATGAATTCCTGCGGCACGGTATGCAGCAACTGCTGGTCGGTAGGGATATTGACTGCCTTGGCCGTTTCAATCACCCGCGCCACGTCAGCGGCATTCACTTCCTTATCCTTGATAGCCACCATGCCGCTGGAATTAAAGCTGCGTATATGGCTGCCGGCGATACCCGTCCACACATTGCGGATCTGGCAGTCGGCCATCAGTTCAGCTTCTTCCAGTGCGCGCTGTATCGATTCGACCGTGGCCTCGATATTCACGACCACGCCTTTCTTCAGGCCTTTCGACTCGCTCTGGCCAAGACCGATCACTTCATGCCGGCCATTCGGCATCACCTCGGCGACCACAGCGACCACTTTTGACGTACCGATGTCGAGTCCGACGATCAGATTTTTAGCGTCTTTTGTCATAGTTTTGCTAGCTTGTTGTTATCTCGTTGTATGTATTCATTGGGTTTCGCTACGCTCACCCACGCTGCGTTCTCTACTGTTTGCGCTGATCTCATGTCGCGCTCTCTGCGACTCTGGGTGCTGCACTGACAGGCAAAGCCTGAGCGCGGCGTTTCAATGCCAGTCCATTCGGATAACGCATGTCCACACTGTCTATTCTTCCCGGCAAAGCTGCTGCCAGTTGCGGATAGACACTGACAAAGCGCATCACACGTTCTTTCATTGCTTCGCGCTCATGGGCGCGGCCGATATTTAAGACAATGCCGTTGTCCAGCCGCGCGGTCCATGCGTAGCGCTTGGTCAGCACCAGCGAACGCGGTGACAGATGGACAGGTGCCAGCCATTCGCGCAAATCGCTCAGGCGCATCGCCACTTCACGCGCACTTTCATCTGGGCCATCCAGCGCTGGCAATTTACCTTCATCTTCTGCTTCATCCAGATTGGCGGTAAACAGAACGCCATCAACTGAGAGCAAGCGACCTTCCTGATCACCCCAGGTACCCAGCGCAACATATTCACTGAGGGACACAATTAATTTGTCAGGCCATTCACGACGCACCGAAGCATGCTGCACCCAGGGCACGGTCTCAAAGGCAGTGCGTGCAGCAGCCAGATCGGCGGTAAAAAAATTACCGCGAATTCTGGGCAAAGCCGTGCTGCGCACAGTGGCAGCATCGACATAGCGCATGGGCACGCCATTCGCTCCACGCAGTGCCACTACGCGCAGCTCAAACATAGGCT
This sequence comes from uncultured bacterium, assembly GCA_903872555.1. Classification (GTDB taxonomy): domain Bacteria; phylum Pseudomonadota; class Gammaproteobacteria; order Burkholderiales; family Burkholderiaceae_D; genus Pernthalerella. The sequence goes on along the minus strand of CAIQLE010000317.1, from coordinate 408 downwards.
GGCGCGCAATCCATTTATAAGCAGCAAACATCAGCGCGAACAGAAGCACACCGAGCATGGCCCGGGTGATCGTGTTCATGGTCCTGATGTCATTCCACATAATTTAATCGCTCTACTTTGCTTTAATCCGGCTTCCAGTTTTTTGATACCTGCAGATCCAGTGCTGCCATGCGCAGAATCTCCACACACAAGCTTTCATAGGGCAGACCTGAAGCTGCGGCCGACATAGGCACCAGCGAATGTCCGGTCATGCCCGGTGAAGTATTGATCTCCAGCAGGAAGGGCTGGTTATCACTGGCACGCACCATCACATCGGCCCGCGCCCAGCCACGGCATCCGAGACTGCGATAGCTTTCCAGCACCAGTTGCTGTATCTGCTGTTCCTGCTCAGGCGGCAACTCACTGGGG
>CAIQLE010000316.1 GCA_903872555.1 uncultured bacterium | reverse complement strand
TTGATTTTCGTGAAACCACGGCTGATGGCCTGTTCACTTTGCAGGAAGGTGAGTGCATGGGTGCTTGCGGCGATGCACCGGTCATGCTGGTGGATAACAAACGAATGTGCAGCTTTATGTCGAATGAAAAAATCGATGCTTTGCTGGAGGAACTGAAGAAATGACCAGCCTGCATGATCGTCATATCAAGCCACTGATACTGGCTGGCCTCGATGGCAACAACTGGAAGCTGGCCGATTATGTGAAGCGCGGCGGCTATTCTGCTTTGCGCCGCATCCTGACTGAGAACATCACGCCTGAACAAGTCATCGCTGAACTGAAATCTTCGGCCCTGCGTGGACGTGGCGGTGCAGGTTTCCCTACGGGCCTGAAGTGGAGTTTCATGCCACGCAGTTTCCCCGGACAGAAATATCTGGTCTGTAATTCCGATGAAGGTGAGCCGGGTACATTTAAAGACCGTGACATCTTGCGCTTCAATCCGCATGCTGTGATTGAAGGTATGGCCATCGGCGCTTATGCCATGGGCATCACCGTAGGCTACAACTACATACACGGTGAAATCTGGGAAGTGTATGAGCGCTTCGAAGCTGCGCTGGATGAAGCGCGCGCTGCGGGCTTTCTGGGTGATCGCATACTTGGAACATCATTTTCTTTCCAGCTGCATGCCTTCCATGGCTATGGTGCCTACATCTGCGGCGAAGAAACAGCATTGCTAGAATCGCTGGAAGGTAAAAAAGGCCAGCCGCGCTTCAAGCCGCCTTTCCCTGCCAGCTATGGTCTGTATGGCAAGCCCACCACCATCAACAACACAGAAACTTTCGCCGCCGTTCCGTTCGCCATGACTATGGGTGGCGAGGCTTATCTCGCCTGCGGCAAGCCGAATAATGGCGGTACTAAAATTTTCTCGGTCTCGGGTGATGTGACGCATCCGGGCAATTACGAAGTGCCTCTCGGTACGCCATTCGCCACGCTGTTGGAGCTGGCCGGTGGCATGCGCGACGGTAAAAAAATCAAGGCAGTCATTCCGGGTGGTTCATCCATGCCTGTATTGACGGGCGACGTCATGATGCAGACCGACATGGATTACGACTCGATAGCGAAAGCCGGCTCCATGCTGGGTTCGGGTGCAGTGATCGTGATGAATGAAACACGCTGCATGGTGAAATCCCTGCTGCGTCTGTCTTATTTTTATTACGAAGAATCCTGCGGTCAGTGCACCCCATGCCGCGAAGGCACAGGCTGGTTGTATCGCATGGTGCATCGTATAGAACATGGCGAGGGCAGGCCGGATGATCTGGATGTGCTGAACTCGATTTGCGATGGCATACAAGGCCGCACGATTTGCGCGCTGGGCGATGCAGCGGCCATGCCGGTGCGCGCAATGATTAAAAACTTTACCGATGAATTTGCTTATCACATCGAACACAAGCGTTGCCTGGTATCCGGGCACGGCTGAGCGGGAACATTATGGTTGAGATTGAAATAGACGGAAAAAAAGTCGAAGTGCAGGAAGGCAGCATGGTGATGGATGCTGCGAACCAGCTCGGCACTTATATTCCGCATTTCTGCTATCACAAGAAATTGTCGATTGCGGCCAACTGCCGCATGTGTCTGGTCGAAGTGGAAAAAGCACCCAAGCCCTTGCCGGCCTGTGCTACGCCTGTAACTCAGGGCATGATCGTCCGCACCCACAGCGACAAGGCCGTCAAGGCACAAAAAGATGTGATGCAATTCTTGCTGATCAATCACCCGCTGGATTGCCCGATCTGCGATCAGGGCGGTGAGTGTCAGCTGCAGGATCTGGCCGTAGGCTATGGTTCATCTGCTTCGCGCTATCACGAAGAAAAACGTGCGGTTGCACCTAAAGATGCGGGTGCGCTGATCTCCATGAAAGAGATGAGCCGCTGCATACACTGCACACGCTGCGTGCGCTTTGGTCAGGAAATTGCAGGCGTAATGGAATTCGGCATGCTGGGTCGCGGCGAACATTCCGAGATCACTTCCTTCGTAGGCAAGACAGTGGATTCCGAACTGTCCGGCAATATGATTGATCTGTGCCCCGTCGGTGCGCTCACCTCCAAACCTTTCCGCTACAGCGCACGTACCTGGGAACTGTCACGCCGTAAATCCGTCAGCCCGCACGATAGTCTGGGTTCTAACCTGATTGTGCAGGTCAAGGGCGCCAAAGTGATGCGTGTGCTGCCGCTGGAAAATGAGGCCATCAATGAATGCTGGTTGTCTGACCGTGATCGCTTCGCCTATGAAGGCCTGAACAGTGAAGAGCGACTCACTAGCCCGATGATCAAGCAGGACGGGCAGTGGCAGGCAACTGACTGGCAAACAGCGCTGGAATATGTGGCCCACGGTTTGCGCAACATCCGTCATGAACATGGCGCTGATGCGATTGCTGCTGTGGCCACACCGTATTCAACGCTGGAAGAACTGAGCTTGCTGCAAAAGCTGGTGCGCGGACTGGGTTCAGAGAACGTCGATTTCCGTCTCAGGCAATCGGATGCTGTCGCAGATAAAACATTCACACCCTGGCTGGGTATGAGCCTGCAGGAATTCAGCAAGCTCAAGCGCGTGTTCGTGATTGGCTCTTTCCTGCGCAAAGATCATCCGCTGCTGTCCGCTAAGCTGCGCACAGCCGTGCGCCGTGGTGCTCAGCTCTCGCTCTTGCATGCGACAGATGATGAACTGCTGATGCCTGTTGCAAACAAACTGATTGCTGCGCCATCCGACTGGGTGTCGCAGTTAGCTGAAGTTGCGGTGGCGATCGCTCAGAGCAAGAACCTCACACCTCCAGCAGAGCTGGCACAAGTAGAACCTTCCGCAACCGCCAAACGCATCGCCGCCGGATTATTGTCAGGTGAGCCGCGTGCGATCTTGTTGGGTAATGCAGCAGCTCAGCATCCGCAGGCAGCGCAATTGCATGCGCTGGCGCAGTGGATTGCACAACATACCGATGCACGCTTGGGTTATCTGACCGAAGCCGCGAATACAGTGGGCGGCTATCTCGCCCAAGCACTGCCATCGAATGGCACGCTGGCACAGGATTTTTTCAGCAAGCCGCGCAAAGCCTATGTGCTGCTGCATGCTGAGCCCCTGCTGGACTGTGCGAATCCGCAGGCTGCGCGTGCCGCACTCGATCAGGCCGACATGGTGGTAGCTATGTCGCCTTACCGTCACGGTATGGAGTATGCCGATGTGCTGTTGCCCATCTCACCTTACTCTGAGACAGCGGGTACCTTTGTCAGCGCAGAAGGTCGCGCACAAGGTTTCAACGGTAGCGTCAAGCCTCTGGGTGATACGCGTCCCGGCTGGAAGGTATTGCGCGTGCTGGGCAATTTGCTGACACTGCAGGGCTTTGATTACGAAACTTCTGAAGCCATACGCAATGAAGTACTGGGTGTCACCACACTGGACGGTCTGGATTTGCGTTCACGCTTGAACAACATGGTTTCAGCGCCTCTGTCTACAGCGATACCAACGCCTTCATCGCAGGCGAGCAGCGCTTTCCAGCGCGTGGCCGATGTGCCGGTTTATTTCAGTGATGCCATGGTGCGTCGTGCAGAGTCCTTGCAGCAAACAAGCGATGCACAGGCACCGAAGGCCGTGATCTCGCAGACACTGGCAGACACACTCGGTGTAGTGCAGGGCGCGGCAGTCAAACTGAAGCAGGGCAGTGCATCTGTGGTGCTGAACTGCGCTATTGATGATGGGCTGCCGGCGAATGTAGTGCGGGTCGCCGCCGGACATGCTTCAACCGCAGGTCTGGGCGCGAGGTTTGGTGCCATCTCGGTGGAGAAAGCCTGATGGAAGCAATGCTGACGCAATTCACCACGCTGGGCCCGACATGGCTGGGGCCGCTCTGGCCTGTGGTCTGGACGCTGATCAAGATCGTGGCCGTCGTCTTGCCTCTGATGGGCTGCGTCGCCTATCTGACGCTGTGGGAGCGCAAGCTGATAGGCTGGATGCACGTGCGACTGGGCCCGAATCGTGTCGGTCCTGCAGGTCTGCTGCAACCAATCGCCGATGCGCTCAAGCTGCTGCTGAAAGAAATTGTGGTGCCGGCCAAAGCCAGCAAGGCCTTGTTCGTGATTGCTCCGGTAATGACCATCATGCCGGCACTCGCCGCGTGGGCCGTGATTCCTTTTGGTCCTGAAAAAGCATTAGCGAATATTAATGCCGGTCTCTTGTTTGTCATGGCCATCACCTCACTCGAAGTGTACGGCGTGATCGTTGCCGGCTGGGCCTCGAATTCCAAATACGCTTTTCTGGGTGCGATGCGTGCTTCGGCGCAAATGGTCTCTTATGAGATTGCGATGGGCTTTGTGCTGGTGATCGTGCTGATGGTATCCGGCAGCCTGAATCTGTCGGAGATCGTTGCCGGCCAGACGCGCGGTATGTTTGCCAGCATGGGACTGAATTTCCTGTCCTGGAACTGGTTACCGCTGTTGCCTATGTTTGGCGTGTACATCATCTCGGGCATAGCCGAAACAGCGCGCCATCCTTTCGATGTGGTCGAAGGCGAATCTGAAATCGTCGCCGGCCACATGGTGGAATATTCAGGCATGTCCTTCGCGATGTTCTTCCTTGCTGAATACGCCAACATGATCCTGATCTCCATGCTCGCGACCCTGATGTTCCTGGGTGGCTGGAGCGCACCGCTGGAGATACTCAGTTTCATACCCGGCTGGATCTGGCTGGGCATCAAGACCTTCCTGGTGGTATCGATCTTCATCTGGGTGCGCGCGTCTTTCCCGCGCTACCGTTATGACCAGATCATGCGCCTGGGCTGGAAAGTGTTTATTCCCCTGACTGTGGTCTATCTGGTGATCGTGGCGGTGTGGATGCAGACGTCATGGAATATCTGGAAGTGAGAATGAAAGCCAAAGGCTGAATGCACATGGAAGCCATCAAAGATTTCTTCGCAAGCCTGATGCTGCGCGAGCTCTTCAAAGGACTCGCGCTGACGGGCCGTTATCTGTTTGCGCGCAAGATCACGGTGCAGTTCCCGGAAGAGAAAACGCCGCAGTCGCCGCGCTTCCGTGGCCTGCATGCGCTGCGCCGTTATCCCAACGGTGAGGAGCGCTGCATCGCCTGCAAATTATGTGAAGCCGTCTGTCCGGCCATGGCCATCAGCATTGAATCAGAACAGCGCGACGATGGTACGCGCCGCACCACACGCTACGACATCGACCTGACCAAGTGCATCTTCTGCGGCTTCTGTGAAGAGTCCTGTCCGGTGGATTCCATCGTCGAGACCCACATACTCGAATATCACGGCGAGAAGCGGGGCGACCTCTACTACACCAAAGACATGCTGCTGGCCATCGGCGACAAATACGAACCCGAGATTGCCGCCAACCGTGCCGCTGACGCACGCTATCGCTGAGAGCCTCCATGGAATTTACCACCGCACTTTTTTATGCTTTCTCTACGCTGCTAGTACTGGCAGCGCTGAGAGTCATTACAGACCGCAATCCGGTTCATGCCGCGCTCTTTTTGATTCTGTCCTTCTTTTCGGCTGCAGCCATCTGGATGCTCTTGCAGGCCGAGTTCCTTGCGATCGTGCTGGTGCTGGTGTATGTCGGTGCCGTGATGGTGCTGTTCCTGTTCGTCGTGATGATGCTCGATATCGACATAGCCAAACTGCGTGCCGGCTTCTGGTCTTATTTTCCGCTTTCACTCACCATCGGTGGCGTGATTGCGCTTGAGATGGCCGCTGTGCTGATCCATGGTTTTGTGAATATGCCGGCCAATCCTGCCGGCGCCAGTCTGGGTGACACGCGTGAGCTCGGCAAGCTGATCTATACCCAGTATCTGTATGCCTTCGAGATTGCCGCTCTCATCTTGCTGGCGGCCATGGTGGCAGCGGTCGCGCTGACCTTACGTCGTCGTAAGGACACCAAATATTTCGATCCCGGTGAGGCGGTCAAAGTACGCAGCAAAGATCGCATACGCATCGTGCGCATGGCCGCCGAATCGAGTCGTGCCGGTGCTGCCGGCAATAGCGAACCATCTTAAGAGGCCCCTGTGAATCTGACACTTGCACATTTTCTGACACTGGGCGCGATCTTGTTTGCGATTGCTGTTGTGGGCATTTTCATGAACCGCAAAAACATCATCATTCTGCTGATGGCGATTGAATTGATGCTGCTGGCAGTGAACATGAACTTCGTCGCCTTCTCGCATTATCTGGGCGATGCCTCTGGACAGATTTTCGTATTTTTTATCCTGACCGTTGCGGCAGCTGAATCCGCCATTGGTCTGGCGATACTCGTGGTGCTGTTCCGAAACCTGAATACGATCGATGTCGAAGAACTCGATCGTCTGAAGGGTTAATCACAAAACAATGACAAGGTTCCTATGGCAGGGCAATTGAACCCTAATCTGCTGTTGTGCGTGCCGCTGGCACCGCTGGCCGGCTCCATGATTGCCGGTCTGTTCGGCACGCGCTTCTTTGGCAATCTGATCGGCCGTAAGGCTTCGCACAGCGTCACCATACTCGGTGTGCTGATCGCTTTCCTGATTTCCCAGCAGACGCTGATGCAGGTGATGGACGGCGCCACCTACAGCGGCACGCTGTATACATGGATGACACTCGGTGAGCTGAAGCTGGAGATAGGTTTTCTGATCGACAGCCTGACAGCCATGATGATGTGCGTGGTGAGCTTTGTCTCGCTGATGGTGCACATCTACACCATAGGCTATATGGAAGAAGACGAAGGCTATAACCGCTTCTTCTCGTATATTTCTTTGTTCACCTTTGCCATGCTGATGCTCGTCATGAGCAACAATTTCCTGCAGCTGTTTTTTGGCTGGGAAGCGGTGGGTCTGGTGTCGTATCTGCTGATTGGTTTCTGGTACAAGCGTCCCACCGCCATCTTTGCGAACATGAAAGCCTTTCTGGTCAATCGTGTGGGTGACTTTGGTTTTATTCTTGGCATAGGTCTGCTGGTGGCTTATGCGGGTTCCATGAACTATGCCGAAGTCTTTGCCAAACGCGAGCAGCTCGCCGCCCTGACTTTGCCGGGCAGTGACTGGATGCTGATCACCGTGACCTGTATATGTCTCTTCATCGGTGCCATGGGCAAGTCAGCGCAATTCCCTCTGCATGTGTGGCTGCCTGATTCGATGGAAGGTCCGACTCCCATTTCTGCGCTGATTCATGCGGCCACCATGGTCACTGCTGGCATTTTCATGGTGGCGCGTATGTCGCCCTTGTTTGAGCTCTCCGATACGGCCTTGTCTTTCATTCTGGTGATCGGATCAATCACGGCCTTGTTCATGGGCTTTCTGGGCATTATCCAGAATGACATCAAGCGCGTGGTGGCGTATTCCACCTTGTCGCAGCTGGGTTATATGACGGTGGCGCTTGGTGCCTCCGCATATTCAGTGGCGGTGTTCCACCTGATGACCCATGCCTTTTTCAAGGCCTTGCTGTTCCTGGGTGCCGGCGCTGTGATTATTGGCATGCATCATGATCAGGACATACGTCGCATGGGTGGTCTGCGCAAATACATGCCCATCACCTGGATCACCAGTCTACTGGGTTCACTGGCACTTATAGGCACACCATTCTTTGCCGGTTTCTATTCCAAAGACAGCATCATTGAAGCCGTGCATGCCACGCACATAGCGGGCGCAAGTTTCGCCAACTTTGCTGTACTGGCAGGTGTGTTCGTGACGGCCTTTTATTCCTTCCGTATGTATTTCCTGGTCTTCCATGGTGAGGAGCGTTTTGGTCAGCATGAACATGGCCATCACGCGGATCATGCAGATGAGCATCACGGTCTGGCGCATGGTGAGAAGCCGCATGAAGCGCCCTGGGTAGTGACCCTGCCTTTAGTACTGCTGGCGATTCCTTCGGTGCTGATTGGTTATCTGGCGATCGGCCCCATGCTGTATGGCGATTTTTTCAAGGGCGTCATCTTCGTGGCTGAGCAGCATCCGGCCATGGCTGAACTGGCAGAAGAATTTCATGGTGCTGCCGCGATGGGTCTGCATGCGCTGAGCTCGCTGCCTTTCTGGCTGGCCGCAGGCGGTGTGTTTAGTGCCTGGTACTGCTATCTGGTCAATCCTAAAGTGCCGGCCTGGTTCTATGCAAAGTTCAGCCTGATCTACAAGCTGCTGGACAATAAATACTATCTGGACAAAATCAATCAGGCTGTGTTTGCCGACGGTGCGCGCGCACTCGGCACGACGCTGTCGAACAGAGGTGACCGCACGCTGATTGATGGCCTGATCGTTAACGGTAGTGCAAAGGTGGTGGGCTGGTTCTCGACCATCACACGCACTTTCCAGACCGGCTATATCTATCACTATGCCTTCACGATGATTCTTGCTGTAGCCATCTATCTTGGCTATTTGCTGATGAACTCCTGAACCCATTCATAGAAACAGCAGCCCGCTAAGAACAACACTATGCAGTCAACTCTACCCTTACTCAGTATCGCGATCTGGATGCCCGTCGCCTTTGGTGCGCTGGTGCTTGCCCTTGGCAGCGACAGCCGACCCGGATTCACGCGTGCGCTGTCCCTGCTGGGTGCTGTCATCAGCTTATTGGTGACGCTGCCTCTGGTGAGTCAGTTTGATGCGGCGGCACATGGCATGCAGTTTGTCGAGCAGGCCGCATGGATAGATCGCTTCAATGTGTTTTATTACCTCGGCATTGACGGCCTGTCGCTGTGGTTTATTCCGCTGACAGCCTTTATTACCGTGATGGTCGTAATCGCCGGCTGGGAAGTGATAGAGAAGCGCATCGCCCAGTACATGGGCGCTTTCCTGATGTTGTCGGGTGCAATGATAGGCGTGTTCTGTGCGCTCGACGGTTTGCTGTTTTATGTGTTCTTCGAGGCGACGCTGATACCGATGTTCATCATCATCGGTGTCTGGGGCGGGCCGCGCCGCGTGTATGCAGCGATCAAATTTTTCCTCTACACCTTTCTCGGCTCACTGCTGATGCTGGTCGCGCTGATCTATCTGTATTTTCAGTCGGGCAGTTTTGATATTCAGGCCTGGCATCAGTTGCCGCTCACGCTCAAGGCACAGACCTTAGTCTTTCTGGCTTTCCTCATGGCCTTTGCCGTCAAAGTGCCGATGTGGCCGGTCCACACCTGGTTGCCGGATGCGCACGTGGAAGCCCCGACCGGAGGTTCTGTGGTGCTGGCAGCCATCATGCTCAAGCTGGGCGGTTATGGTTTCCTGCGTTTCTCTTTGCCGATTGCACCCGATGCCAGCCATAGCCTGTCGGGCCTGATGATCACACTCTCGCTGATTGCGGTGATCTACATTGGTCTGGTTGCCTTGGTGCAGTCCGACATGAAGAAGCTGGTGGCTTATTCATCGATTGCCCACATGGGTTTTGTGACGCTGGGATTTTTTGTCTTTGGCGAGATGGCCGTGCAGGGCGGCCTGATGCAAATGATTTCGCACGGCTTTGTGTCTGGCGCGATGTTCCTGTGTATAGGCGTGCTGTATGACCGTGTCCATTCACGCGACATCGCCGATTACGGCGGTGTCATCAACACCATGCCGCGCTTTGCTGCGCTGTTCGTCTTGTTCTCACTGGCCAATGCCGGACTGCCGGGCACGTCGGGCTTCATCGGTGAATTCATGGTGATTCTGGGTGCAGTGAAGTTTGATTTCTGGATAGGTCTGTTGGCAGCAACCGCCCTGATTCTGGGTGCAGCTTATTCACTCTGGCTGGTCAAGCGGGTGGTGTTTGGTGAAGTGGGGAATGCGAAAGTCGCAGCCCTGCAGGATCTGAGCATGCGGGAATTTGCGATGCTAGGTGTGCTTGCCCTAGCTACTTTGTGGATGGGTGTCTATCCCGCTCCCTTTACTGATCTGACACAGACATCGGTCCTTGATCTGCTCCAGCATGTGGCAGTCAGCAAGATACCCCAATAAAAAAGGGCGAAAGCTTTGATGATGAATGAACTGAATCTGATGCCGGCGCTGGCCGAAATTTTTCTGGCGATTGCGATCATGGTCGTGCTCGTTGCCGGATTGTTTGCACAAGAAGATAAACAGCCTGTCAGTCACGTGCTGTCACTGCTGGCGATTGCCGGTACAGCCTGTGCCGCCATCTATGGTTTCGAATCCGCCGGCAGTACCTATGCATTCAATACGATGTTTGTGTCGGATCCTATGTCCAAGCTGCTCAAACTGTTTGCCTGCATCGCCACTGCCATGACCCTGATTTATTCACGTCAGTATTCATCCGAGCGCGGCATGCTGGGTGGCACTCTGTCGGGTGAATTTTATGTGCTGGCATTGATGACGCTGCTGGGACAGATGATCATGATCTCGGGGAATAATTTTCTGGTGATCTATCTGGGTCTGGAACTGATGTCGCTCTCTCTGTATGGCCTGGTCGCGCTGCGGCGTGATCATGCGCTGTCCACAGAAGCGGCCATGAAATATTTTGTGCTGGGTGCGATGGCTTCCGGCTTCATGCTTTACGGTATCTCGATGTTGTATGGTGCTACGGGTTCGCTGAATCTGCCACAGGTGGCGCAGGCTGTGGCGGCAGGGCAGGCCAGCAAGATGGTATTAGTGATGGGTCTGGTATTTATGGTGGCGGGTCTGGCGTTCAAGCTGGGCGCTGCGCCTTTTCATATGTGGGCACCGGATGTGTATCAGGGCGCGCCGACCTCGGTGACTTTGCTGCTGGGTGCTGCGCCTAAGCTGGCAGCCTTCGCTATCTGTATGCGCCTGCTGGTGGAAGGCTTGGGCGCACTTGCCACCGACTGGCAACAGATGTTGCTGGTGATGGCCGTGATGTCTATGGCTATCGGTAATATCACAGCGATTGCGCAAACCAATATCAAGCGCATGCTGGCGTATTCAACCATTTCGCAAATGGGTTTCATGTTGCTGGGTCTGTTGTCCGGTGTGTTTGCAGGCAGCTCGCCTGAAGCGGCCGCGAATGCCTATAGTTCATCCATGTTTTATGCGGTGACCTATGTGCTGACCACTTTGGGCAGCTTTGCCATGGTCATGCTCTTGTCGCGCCATGGATTCGAAGCAGACAATCTGGATGATTTCAAAGGCCTGAATCAGCGCAGCCCGTGGTTCGCAGCAGTGATGATGGTCCTGCTGCTGTCACTGGCCGGAGTGCCGCCAATGGTGGGCTTCTATGCCAAGCTTTCTGTACTGCAGGCGGCGCTCGCTGCCGGCCATCTGTGGCTGGTTCTGGCGGCCTTACTGTTCTCACTCATCGGTGCGTTTTATTATTTGCGCGTCGTCAAGCTGATGTACTTTGATGAGCCTGCCGACACCAGCCCCATCATCGCCGGTGGTGACCTCAAGCTGGTACTTTCACTCAATGGTATTGCCGTGGTGGCGCTGGGTATCTTGCCCGGTCCTCTGATGGCGGCCTGCATTTACTCGATTACACAGGCACTCGCTTCCTGAGCGGGCATACAGCGTGAACACTCCTGCTATCAGCTGGATCGCCATTGTTTTGATGGCGATTGCAGCGAATTTCCCTTTTTTCACCGAATCCCTGTTCGGTGTATTTCGCCTGAAGCAGCCTGAGAAATCGGCTTGGATACGCATTTTTGAATTGCTGCTGCTGTACTTTCTGGTGCTCGGCATTGCGCGCTTGCTGGAAACGTTTATGGGCAATGCTTTTACACAGGGCTGGCAATTCTATGCGGTCACCATCTGTCTGTATCTTGTGCTCGGTTTTCCCGGTTTTGTGCATCGTTACCTGCGTCGTCGCAGCGACTGATGCAGCAGCCCTGAATCTCTACATCAAAGGGAAATCACTGTGGATGAGCATCTCAAAGAATCACTGATCAGCAGTGAGCTTGTCTACGACGGGCATTTTCTGAAGATGCGGCGTGATCGCGTACGCTTGCCTGATGGCTCAGAAGCATCGCGTGAATATTTCCGTCATCCTGGTGCTGTCGTTATCCTTCCTGTATTTGATGACGGTCGTGTCTTGCTGGAACGTCAGTTCCGTTATCCGAATAATCAGGTTTTTATAGAATTACCTGCGGGCAAAATCGATCCGGGCGAAGATCCCTTGTCATGCGCGCAAAGAGAATTGCGTGAAGAGACGGGCTATAGCGCCAGCCATTGGGAATTCGTCTGCACCATCCATAATGCGATTGCCTATTCGGATGAGCACCTTGATATTTTTCTGGCACGCGGGCTGACCGAAGGCGAGCGTCAGCTGGATGCCGGTGAATTCCTTGATGTGATCAGCCTGCCCATGGATGAATTACTGGACTGGATACGGCAAGGTAAGGTGACCGATGTGAAGACCATGATCGGTGCCTTCTGGCTGGATAAGTTACGGCAGGGGGAGTGGAGTTTGCCGTCGCAAGCTTGAGATATTTATTTCATGGGTTGCGCGAAATTTCTTAGCCATGGCTCCAGATGAGCAATGTCGAAAGTTTGTGTATCGAACATTTGTGTCATCTCGCGGTAAATGACCATAGGTTCTCTGTGTAATCTCCATCCATTGATACGCAAGAAAACGTCCGCAGCAGCGAATGCTATGCGCTTATTGCCGTCAATAAAAGGATGGTTGATTGCAAGGCTTTCGCAGAGTGCTGCGGCTTCGGCAATGATGTCTTCGTAGTACCCGCTTTGCGGCCGAAACATGGCAGCATTTAAAGCGTCGGGATCTCTCAGGCCACTTGTTCCGCCATATCGTTGAATTAGTATGATGTGCAGTCCCAGTACATCAGCAACCGTCAGGTACTCCCTCGGGTTCACTTGGCCAGTTCGCCATACAGACTATCGAATTCCTGCAGACTAGAAGCAAAGGCTTCCAGCACCTGAAGACGTGGCCGTTCTTTCTGGTGACGTTCTATGTAGTCACGCATCGCTTCATCCAGTACAGCCTGAAATTGCCGTCCTTCTGACTCAGCAATTTGGCGTAGCGCTGCCAGTACTTCTGGCGCTGCCTGAGATGAGAATTTTTCGGGGCTTGCTGTGCTCATGCTGACCTCCGCTTGGCATGTCCTGATCAATTATCATAATTCAAGATAGAAATGCTGACTAGTTTAATGACAAAAAAGCCCGCTTGAAACCAAGCGGGCTTTTTGTTGGGAGTGAAGCAGCTTAACGCTGGGTCTCGACCTGAACCAGAGGTTCATTCGTTATGGCTTCTGCTGGCTTGCGCTCACGTGGTACACGCGGCGCAGGGGCGATGCTGGCACTGGCGGCCTGAACGGCGCGCAGTTTTTCAGGATCAGTCACTGCCAGCGTCAGGCCTGCGCTGTTCAGCATGGCTTCGATATCAACCTTAGGTGCCTCTGGAGCAGCGGCGACCACAGGTGCAGCGACCGGTGCTGCCACAACGGGTGCAGCTACTACCGGAGCCGGCACGAAGGCAGGCGCTGGTGCAGGAGTTGCTGCAGTGTGCTGCACAGATTCAGCCACGACGGGGGCTTCATGTGTGTGTACAGCTTCTGCCGGCGCAGGGTGAACCGGCGTTTCTGCTGCATGCGAGTCATGGGCTTCAGTTGCGACCGAAGCTACATGGACAGGCGCTGCTGTGGGAGCAGCAACCGGAGCAGCATGAACCTGCGCTACGGGTGCAGCGACCGGTGACTCAGCTTCAGCCGTGACATGATGTTCAGCATGATGTGGCGCAGCTGGTGTTTCATGTTGATGCGTTTCATGCGTGTGAGTGTCAGCATGTGCGTGATGGCTGATGGCCTCATCGCCTGCTTCACTCGAATCGCCCGACTCGCCATCTTCATGTGCATCATGCTCGCCAACGGCTGAAGGATCACGGTCACGACGGTTACGGTTGCGACCGCCACGACGACGACGACGACGTGGTTGCTCTTCACCGTTCTCCGGTGCGCCTCCCTCAGTCTGTGATGCCAGCAAATCTTTCTGCTCGATCTCACCTGTCACGGGCAGTTCAGGTGCCGGAGTCACATGGGCTTCGACAGCGTTGACCTTACGCTCTTCACGCGGCGGACGAGGTGTGCGTTCGCGACGTCCTTCACCTGCTTCACGTGGCTCGCGTGGTTCGCGAGGCTCGCGCGCTTCACGTGGTGGTTTTGGCTGGCGCTGGTTCTGCGCTTCCTTCGCCTCTTTAGGTTCTTTGACTTCTTTCGCTACGCCCTTGGCTTCGGCGGGTGTGCGCTCTTCTGTCTTGTCCCGGCCACCGCGACCACGGCCACGGCCGCGACCCTGACGGTTGCCGCGCTCGTTACGATCGCGTTGCTGAGGCTTGGATGTCGTTGCAGCCTCAGCCGCTGCAGGCCTCTTGCGGAACAAACCAAACAGGCGTGAGAGGAAACCTTCAGCAGCGACTTCGTCAGTTGCGACCAGCGCAGGACGACGGTCAACCACAGGTGCCGGCTGGTCAGGCGTGATGGTCTTGACCATGGCTTCCTGACGTGGCTTGGCTTCTTCTTGTTTGCGCTTGCTGTAGCCGACATCGGTATCGATTTCTTCGGCCATCTGATAACTCACTTGCAAGTCATCCAGACGCGGATCATCGTGCTTGATGCGCTCAAGCTTGTAGTGCGGCGTTTCCAGATGCTTGTTCGGGATCAGGATCACGGAGACGCGGTGACGTGTCTCTATCTTCAGAATCTCGCCGCGCTTTTCATTCAGCAGGAATGCGGCAACATCGACCGGTACCTGTACATGAATAGCTGCCGAGTTTTCCTTCATCGCTTCTTCCTGAATGATACGCAGCACTTGCAGCGCGGAAGAATCGGTATCGCGGATATGGCCGGTGCCATTGCAGCGCGGGCAGGTCACATGGCTGCCTTCGGAGAGCGAAGGGCGCAGGCGCTGACGCGACAGTTCCATCAGGCCGAAGCGTGAGATCTTGCCCATCTGTACGCGGGCACGATCATAGTGCAGCGCATCTTTCAGGCGGGTTTCAATTTCGCGCTGATTCTTGGAATTCTCCATATCAATGAAGTCGATCACGATCAGGCCACCCAGGTCGCGCAGGCGCAACTGGCGGGCCACTTCATCGGCGGCTTCAAGATTGGTGTTGAATGCGGTGGTTTCGATATCGCTGCCACGAGTGGCACGTGCCGAGTTCACGTCGACCGACACCAGTGCTTCGGTGTGGTCAATCACGATCGCGCCGCCTGATGGCAGAGGCACGGTACGTGAATAGGCGGTCTCGATCTGATGCTCGATCTGGAAGCGCGAGAAGAGTGGCACGTCGTCGTGGTAACGCTTCACACGATGCACCATGTCCGGCATGACGTGACTCATGAACTGCTGAGCCTGTTCGAAGATCTCATCGGTATCGATCAGAATCTCGCCTATGTCAGGCTGGAAGTAATCGCGGATGGCGCGGATCACCAGTGAAGATTCCTGATAGATCAGGAAGGCACCGGATGCCGACTGGCTGGCACCATCAATAGCGCCCCACAATTGCATCAGGTAGTTCAGATCCCACTGCAGTTCGTCGACGTTACGGCCTATGCCGGCAGTGCGGGCAATGACGGACATACCTTGTGGCAGATCCAGCTTGTCCATGGTCTCGCGCAGTTCTTGACGGTCTTCGCCTTCGACACGGCGCGATACACCGCCGCCGCGAGGGTTGTTAGGCATCAGTACCAGATAGCGACCGGCCAGAGAAACGAAGGAGGTCAGGGCAGCGCCCTTATTGCCACGTTCTTCTTTTTCGACCTGCACCATGATTTCCTGGCCTTCGCGCAGGGCGTCACGGATGCTGGCGTTGCGTACATCGACGCCTTCACGGAAATAGCTGCGGGCGACTTCCTTGAAAGGCAGGAAGCCGTGGCGCTCTTCACCATAATTGACGAAGCAGGCTTCGAGCGAAGGCTCGATGCGAGTGATGACGCCTTTATAGATGTTGGATTTGCGTTGTTCGCGACCGGTGGTCTCGATGTCGATGTCGATTAGCTTTTGCCCGTCGACGATGGCGACGCGCAGTTCTTCCTGCTGCGTTGCGTTGAAAAGCATGCGTTTCATTTGTAACTCCGTGGCTCTTTGAGCCTTTACTCGGCGCGCGGTTAGGCGCGCAGCTTACTCAGGGATGCATGCGAGGATGGAGGCCGGAGGGGAGGGTTGCCGTGACGTGAAGCCAGCGCTTTAGCGCAGGTCTCACAGGGCGCGGATGAAACTGTCGAATAAACCGCTGCAGATCCCGGTGCTTATCCGAGCGCAGGCAGGCACGCTAGGCGTGACCGCTGGCTGAATCGGATTGGGCTGGGAAAAACCATATCGTTTTTGAAGATAGTGGTGTTAAGCGAAATCGGCGAACTCTACAGCTACATCTACTGGCAAGCCTTTCAGATCGAACGTCTTGCCAGACATATCCTTGTTTTCCAGGTACTCGGTTCCAACATCACTGCGCACAGTCCGATCACAACTTCGGCGCGACCCTGACGGCACAGAGATGATGCATACACAGCTATTCCATCGAATTTGCACAAAGGCGGGGCCGATGGAGACGCCCCTGTGTAGAATGGTCTTTTTCTTCTAACACGATTGGCAGATCTTCTCTGCCTCGCGATTATATATTCAAAATGAAGGACTTAGCGAGATTTTCCGATGCCCAGGCGACTTCTCGCACGGCTGACTCTGCCACTGAGGGCAAGCCTGAAGTGCGTCTGCTGACCATAGGAGCAGAAGAGTCGGGGCAGCGTATTGATAATTTTTTAATAAGAATCTGCAAGGGCGTACCTAAAAGTCACGTTTATCAGGTGCTGCGTTCAGGCCAAGTCAGAGTCAACAAAGGGCGCATAGCCCAGACTTACCGGCTGGCCGAGGGCGACCTGGTGCGCGTGCCGCCCATGCGCATGACGGAGCGCGACCAGTCCCACGTGCCGGCTACTGAGTTCCGCATCCTGCTGGAAGACGATGCTCTGCTTATTATAGACAAGCCGGCAGGGGTGGCAGTTCACGGTGGTTCTGGCGTCAGCTACGGCGTGATCGAGCAATGGCGCGCAGCGCGACCGACAGCGAAATTTCTGGAGCTGGTCCATAGGCTGGACCGCGAAACCTCAGGCATCCTGATGCTGGCGAAAAAACGCAGTGCGCTGACGCATGTACATGAACAGATACGCGAAGGTCAGCTCGATAAGCGCTATCTGACGCTGGTGCGTGGCGAATGGCAAAATCGCCGTCAGCACGTCAAACTCGCGCTGCACAAATACACGGCGGCAGATGGTGAGCGACGCGTCAGGGTACAGGCCGACGGCATGCCTTCTCACACAGTCTTTAATTTGTTGAGAAAATACGGTGAGTTTGTGCTGCTCGAGGCTGAGCTCAAGACCGGACGCACGCACCAGATACGTGTGCATCTGTCGTCTACGGGCTATCCGATTGTGGGTGATGATAAGTATGGGGACTTTGCACTGAACCGTCAGTTGCAGCGCTCAGAAGGGGACAGAGTGGCGCTCAAGCGCATGTTCCTGCATGCGCATAAACTGAGCTTTGTTCATCCGGTTTCTGAAAAAGTCGTCACGGTTGATGCGGCCTTGCCGAAAGAATGTATGCGCTTCCTCGAAAGCCTGCCGGCCACTGAGGAAATGGCGCATGAACACGGTTACGAAACGATAAAAAATGCCAAGAAATAAATTTGATCTGATTGTGTTTGACTGGGACGGTACGCTGATGGACAGCACCCCAACCATTGTTCAGAGTATTCAGGCCGCAGCCCGTGATCTGGGGCTGCCGGTGCCAGACAATAAAACTGCTTCCTATGTGATCGGTCTGGGGCTGCAGGATGCCATGCAGGCTGTATTGCCAGAGCTTGATCCCCGCCATTACCCTC